>CAIYZZ010000291.1 GCA_903930805.1 uncultured Rhodocyclaceae bacterium
CGGTTTCAATTCTGACTTGGGCGTAAGCATCCGCAGGCCTGAGGGTAGGTTTGAACATAACTAATATTTTGACTTAGTCTATTTAGTTGAACTGCTCAAGCCCGCCAGTTGTTGTGTCAGGTATTGTGAAGTTCTCTGCATGCTGGCAACCAGTGTATCGAGCGAAGTAAATTGAGTGCGGTAGCGTTTTTCGATGCCGATGAGACGGGTGTTGAGCGTGGTGCGCTGCTTGCCAATATCCTTGATGCTTGCATTGATGCCGCTGAGACGGCTACCGAAAGCCCCGTTGTCGGCCAACAGGTTGCCCAGGCGCGTGGACATTTGCACGGCGATACCCTTGAATAGGCTCGTATTGGTGGTTAGTGTCGCAGTGACATCCGACAGTGAATTATTTAATGCATTGACCATCTTCGTGGTGTTGATCTGCAGCGTGCCATCACGTTGAACCGCAAGGCCGAGGTCTGACATGCGTTTGATGCTGCTGCCGGTCGTGCCGGTGAAGTCCAGTCCGATCATGGTGCGCAATTCAGACATGATGGAACGTGCGGCAGTTTCCCCGGTCAGTATCGAGGCGCTATTGGTCGTGGTGTCGTAATTGGATAGCTGGCGTCCCAGCGTTATGGTGTCGTTGTAGGCCGTCACAAACGATTCCAGTGCTGTACGTATTGAAGTCGTATCGCCGCCAATCTTGAGCGTTGTCGTACCTTCCTTCAATGCCGTGAGTGAAATCCCGGTGATTGCATCGCCGATGGTGTTGCTGTTTCGGTAGAGAGACACCCCATCAACTTTTATGTTGGCATCCTGTGCGGTTGTAGTTACCGCATATTCGTTACCTGTTCCCGAGGCCTTGGTCGGATCATAGGAGAGCCTGGCGATATTGAGGTTATCGGTCAGGATGCCACTGCTACTGTCCATGGCCGTAATCTTTACGCTACCGGCCGCGCCTGTCGTGTTTGAGGTGATGGCCAGCTTGAATTTTGTTCCAGTATCATCGATGCTGACCACGGAGGCCTTGACCCCGGCGTTGGCCGCGTTGATTTGGTCGCGAATCTCTTCAAGTGATGAACTGCCCGCAGCAATATCGATAGTCACCGCCGTCTTCATTGAGTCTGCTGTAAACGCACTGCCGCTGTAGGTGCCGATCTCGATCTTGAGTTTGCCATCGATTGTGCTGATGTCTGCAGTCTTGCTGGTGAAATCCTGCGAGGCCAATGCCTGGTTTTTAGCCAGTGCCACAACCTGGACTGTGTAGTTGCCTGCCTTGGAAACCGAATTGGCGGTTGCCGTCAGGAGGGTGCTGTCGCTGACTGTTGCAGACATCTTGGTATACAGCGACTCCGCCTTGAGCGCATCGGCGGCTGTCTTGAGTGAAAACACTGAACTTTTCAGCGTGCCGTAGGCGGAAATCTTTGCCTGATAACTCGCTTCTTTTGTGTCGAGCGCCGTCAATGGTTGCTTCTCGACGGCCATCAACTGCGTAACGATGCCGTTTACGTCGAGTCCGGAACCTACGCCTGAGGATGTAATGGTTGCCATGTTCGTTACCTCTTGATCCTACGATAACAGTTGTATAGCAAATTATCGGCCAAAAAACCTACTTCTAAAGAAAAAAGGCCCGCACATTGGCGGGCCTTTGGAAAATTACGGTGTTCAGTCAGGCTTTTTGTTTCAGCAACAAGCCCTGCATCTTGTCGATGGAACGGGCAATCTCGAGTAACTCCTCAGAAGGAATCTGGCGGATCAGCTCGCCGGACTCTCTATCTGTTACTCGTACGACATTTTTACCCGTTGAAGAGTCGACAGAAAAACTCAGGTTGGGTGATGAGGTACTTTTTACTGCTTTTTGCAATTGTTCCATCGCGGCTTTGATGTCAGAGCTACTTGGCTGCGCCGGAGGCGGAGTAGCCTCGGGTTGTGCCACCTTGCTATTGCCAACCTCAGTGGGCTCCCCTTTTTTCACCGGGGGTTGCTCAATGGGGCGCGGACTTTCTGAACCACCGCTGATAGTCTGGATTGACATGGTCATCTCCTTTTATCAAGTCTACCCGAGGAATCGATCCCCCGGGCAGGCTTAGCGTTAGTCAGATTATCTCAACAGCGTCAGAACTTGATTCGGCATTGCATTCGCCTGGGCCAACATCGCCATACCGGCTTGCTGGAGAATCTGCATGCGGGTCAGGTTCGCAGTTTCTTCGGCGAAGTCCGTGTCGCGAATCCGTGAGCGGGAGGCCGACAGGTTCTCAGACGTGGCAGCCAGGTTTGAGATGGCTGATGCGAAGCGGGATTGCAGGGCGCCGTAGCGAGCACGCTGACTGTTGATCGACGTGAGCGCAGAGTCCACCATCGAGATCGCCCGATTGGATGATTCCATGGTGCTGATGTCGATTTTCCCGGTTGCCTGGAGTTGTGCAGAGTAGGTCGTGGTGGCCAACATGAAGCCGGTGGTCGTGAGCTTGGATTTGATCGAGAAAGACCGATCCGAATCCAGTATCAATTGTCCGGTGATCCATGTGCCGGTAGTCGCGCCAGCGGCAGTCCAGTCAGTCTTGGCATTTTGCGCGGTCAGTGTTCCGCTGGTGCTGGCAGCATCCGCAGTGCTCGTGGCACCATCGAGCACCTTAGCGGTTTCGATCTTTACGTCTTTGCCGGTAGCGGAGTTGTTCAGTATACGAAGATCCTGGCCAGATTCGCTGGTCAGTTGAAGGCCGTAGTTGCCCTGGTCGGTCTTGACAATCTTGGCGGTGAATCCGGTCTTGCCGGAAACATCGTTGAAGGCTTGTGCGGCTGTGGCAAGCGCGGAGGCATCGGAAGCGGCGACGCCTGTTGTGGTACCGCCCACGGTGAAGGATACGGTCACGTAGCCAGAATCCGGTACTTTCCCGGTTGTCGGGCTGCCTGTGTCGTTGGAGACGAAGAAGCTGTAGCTCTCGCCTTGGGTAAATGCTGAAGCGGAGGTGGTAGTTCCGGCAATTGCGCCTGCTCCATCATTGGCACCCATTACGAAAGAAGTGTAGGCCGATGCCGAAACGCCAAGTTGTGCATCGTTGATTTTCGCTGCC
>CAIYZZ010000292.1 GCA_903930805.1 uncultured Rhodocyclaceae bacterium
GCAGTCCGTTGTGGAGAAGTTTGGCTGCCGTGGCCACGGGTTTTGTTTTATGACAAACCACGGCCCACGCACATCTCGCTGTACAGACTGGGGATATCTCACTGTCGCGCATCATGCAAAGCCTCTCGCTCCGCTATCCTAAATGGATCAACTATACGCATTCACGTACTGGCCATGTTGAAACTCAGCTTTATAAATGATGTAAAAGGTATTATTTTTACGGCAAGATAATTGAGGAACAGGGCAGGAGTCCCCTCAAATAGCTTGCCGACTTCACGGGAGTTCTCCTGCCCCACTACCTTGGGGGGTAGGAGAATATGCTATCAAAACTTCTTCAGACAGCCAACCTATTTCACCTCCTTTTTTTCATCGATTCAGAACTTGCTGCCGCTAAGCGATCAGCTGGCTGCCCTCATTGCGGTGGCCCTCTTCATCAGTCGAACTATATGCGTCAGCCTCGTGGTGGCCCCGTCGGGCTACCGGCGGAGTATTGTCTTCGACGGAGTTTGTGCTGTGGTCGTGATGGTTGTCGCCGCAGGAGTACGCCGGAGTCATGTTTGTTTATGGGGCGGCGTGTGTACTGGCGGTGTGTTGTGCTGGTCGCGACAGCTCTCATGCAACGACGGGCTGAAAGTCAGAGTATTGGCCAGCTTTCCAGACTGATTGGTGTACCGAGAAAAACCATTATGCGCTGGTTTGATTATTTCGCAGAAGTATTTGGGAACAGTTCTGAATGGCTGCGGATTCGTGGTTTTTTGCCGGCGACTGTTTCCAATGACTGTCTTCCCGTAAATTTTCTGGAGTATTGCATTATGCAGTCTCAGGATGCTCTGAGTGGTCTGGTTATGTGCTGCCATCTGTTGGGTAGAGGAGGATAAAAATGCAGGATATGTGCGGGGTCGTTTGCTTGGACTTAAGCACGCAGAAGATGGGAAATTGTTGAATAACCGACGGTTATGTTATTAAGGTGGTATTCCATTTTGCGTAAGAAGGGAGCCACCTGATGCCAGATGAATCGAAAAAATTAAGAAACTGGGCGCATCTTCGCTTCTCCATTGTCGGTCCTCTGCTCGCACAGCCTCCAGAGCGGGGTGAACTTACTCAGGAAATTGAGCGCCTGTCACAGCGAAGTTATCCTCACCCAACGCGTCACGGAGACTTGATCAGTTTTGCAGCATCAACGATTGAGCGCTGGTACTATGCGGCGTTGGGAAATAGCGATCCGATAGCTGCGCTCAGCCGCAAAGTGCGTACTGATGCCGGTATACGCAAGGCTATCGGCGAAAAGCAGCAAGACATCCTTAAAACGCAATACGGCAACTATCCCAACTGGAGCGTAAAGCTGCATAGCGACAACCTTGCAGCCTTTCTGAAAGAGCACACGGAGTTGGGTGATGTACCGTCATACGATTCCGTACGGCGTCTGATGCGCGCCAAGGGATGGCACAAGAGACGAAAACCGAAGACCGAGGGACAGCAGCGTGCGCTCGAACGACTCGAATCACGTGAAGTGCGTAGTTATGAATCAGAATTTATCCACAGCTTGTGGCATCTTGATTTCCATGAGTGCAGCAGAAAGGTCTTGGACTCAAAGGGACAATGGTACAAACCGAAAGCACTGTGCATCCTTGATGACCGCTCCCGTCTCTGCTGCCACATTCAGTGGTATCAGGGGGAGAGTGCCGAAGAACTCATTCACGGTCTTATTCAAGCATTCCAGAAACGTGGATTGCCACGATCCCTCATGACTGACAACGGCAGCGCCATGAAAGCTGGCGAGACCGGGAACGGGCTCCTGGGTCTCGGGATCGTCCATAGCAAAACATTACCGTACAGCCCATATGTTAATGGCAAGCAAGAATCTTTTTGGGGAAAAGTCGAAGGCCGACTAATCGCCATGCTTTCAAACTTCAAACCTCTCACCCTCGAAAATCTCAATAACTTTACCCAGGCATGGGCCGAAGTTGAATATAACCGGTCCGTTCATGCCGAAATTAAAGTATCGCCAATTGATAGACTCCTCAGCGAAAAGACAGTTGTTCGAACCTGCCCTGACACTACCGTTTTGCGTCGTGTATTCACGATTGAAGCCACCAGAAGACAACGTAGAAGTGATGGCACTATATCGGTTGATGGCATCCGATTTGAAGTCCCTTCCCGGATGCGTCACTTTGAGAAGCTTACCGTCCGGTGTCGTTCCTGGGATCTCAGTCAGGTCTATCTGGTTGACCCGAAAGAGGGACAGGTCATCGCAGAAATATATCCCTTGGACAAGATAAAAAACTCACGAGGTTTACGGCGTCAACTTAACCCTGAACCAGATGCCGTCGAATGTGCCGCATCCGATAAACAGGATGTCATCCCGCCACTTCTGCGAAACATCCTCGCAACATATGCCGCC
>CAIYZZ010000293.1 GCA_903930805.1 uncultured Rhodocyclaceae bacterium
GTGAGCGAGTTCAGGCTTCCATAATGGAAAAACTAATAAATTTATTAATGAATGAGGAGAGGAGAGCAGGATCATCATCTACTCCCATGCTCATTCATCGATAGATTATTTTATGGCGTTATTGCGTTATTTCATTACTTCGATGCGATCTTGAAATAACCAGCTAGAGCTTCCTCGATCAGATCGGATTCGTTGACGCGCTTGCCGCTGGCCATCGTGCGGCGGAATGCTTCCTCCTTGAGGAACATATCCAGCGCGGGGACGATGCGAATGGATTTTGTCCGGCGCTGCTCGTTCACGGCGGCAGTTGGTACGGAAACCGGCGCGGGAGCCGGGTTCTCGGCGGCAGCAGCAGCGCCACCGGCCAGGAAGTTTTCTAGGTTGGGTTTCGCCTTCATGCTTGTATCTCCTGGAACAGTGCGGCCATCTCGGCGACGGCCTGGGGGTCTTTGGCGATCTCGGCCACGGTCGCGCCTTCGCCGATGGCGCGGCGGTAGGCGACGCGCTCACAGATACGGGCGTCGAGAATGCTTAACTTGTTCTCGCGCAGGTAGTCGATCATTTCGCCGGTGTCGCGGGTGCGCGGGTCGATGCGCATCAGCAGGACGCGCACATCGAGGCCGGCGTTAAAGTCCTTGGCGAGTTCGACAATCTCCAGCAGGTCGGTCATGGTGCGTGCTCCTGCATGATTTCATCGAGCACGGCCAGCATCTCCAGCGCGGCCGGCCCGTTGGGGTCGATCTCAAAAATTGACTTGCCTTGCGCCACCGCCTCGGCGAATACTACGCGTTGCGTGATGGTGGTTTTACCGACGCTGCCTTTCTGGTTATCTCTAAATCCGACTACACAGAAATGCATTTTTCTGTAAAAGTCGGCGCTGGCGGGACGGCAGCACCCTACAAACCGAGTTCGCTATGCGAACCCAAGCGCACCAGACGCAGGGTGTCGTCGTCCGGTTTCAGATAGATGAGCACCAAATCCGGCTTGATGTGGCAATCGCGGTGGTCTTTCCAGTCGCCGGAAAGTGGATGGTCGCAGTACTTTGGATCAAGAGGCTTATCGGACGCCAGCGTTTCGACAATTGGAACGAAATCATCTTGCAGAACTTTGCGATGCGGTCCTTTGGCTTCCCGCTTCAAGTCGCGCTTGAACTTGGCGGTTTGCTTAATCGTCCGCATCAAGCACCGCTTGCAAATCACTCAGGGTAACGGTTTCCAAATTGCCGGCGCGCGCCTCTTTCATGGCGGCGATGGTGACGGCATTGGGAATCAGCAGATCGAAGGGCAGGGCGTGCTCTCGCGCCACACGGGTAAGCAGCAGGCGCACGGCGTCGGACACGGTGAGGCCCATCGCCGCCAAGACCGCGGCGGCTTCTGCCTTGATGGCGCCATCGATGCGGGTTTGAACGAGTTGATTAGCGGCCATGGTGTTTCTCCTGTAGTGAATTACATTGTAATTCACTGAAACTAGAAAGCAAGGCTTGCAAAAAGTCGGCGCTGGCGAGACGGCACGATTCCAAGTAACGTGGACATCCCACGTCGATAAGGGAACATTGGAGCGAGAAGACCGATAGTCAGCTCAGCCTGTTTTATCAACAGATGCAACAGACAGAGAAGACCGTCCGACTGGCGGGTGAGATTCCCCCTAACAACGACAACCACATTAACGCAGCACTTCAGACCAAGGAGGTAATCATGAAGAAAACAACCTTCAAATTTAGCTTCGCAATTAGTTGGGCTGTAGCACTGTCGGTCTTCGTTGGCGCTGGAGGCGCACAGCTTTGCTGTGCTCGATCCAATGTTTCCTTGGCATAGCAATCGCAGCAGCCACACCGCCAATCGCCTGGCCGGTGAGACTTCGCCCTACCTGCTGCAACACGCGGCCAACCCCGTCGCGTGGTTCCCTTGGGGTGAGGAAGCGCTCACCTTGGCGCGCACCCAGAACAAGCCCATCCTGCTTTCCATTGGTTACTCGGCCTGCCACTGGTGTCATGTCATGGCGCACGAGTCCTTCGAGGATGCTGCGGTGGCGGCGGTAATGAACGAACTGTTCATCAATATCAAGGTCGATCGCGAGGAGCGTCCCGACCTCGATCAAATTTATCAGAGCGCCCACCAGATGCTCACCGGCCGCCACGGCGGCTGGCCGCTGACGATGTTCCTGACGCCTGACGGCGTGCCATTCTTCGGCGGCACCTATTTCCCCCGGGAAGCGCGCTACGGACTGCCTGGCTTTGTTGGTCTGTGCCGGCAGGTGGCCGACGCCTGGCAGACGCGCCGCAGTGATATCGCAGCGCAAAACGATGAACTACGCCGCGCACTCTCGCAGCAGTCAGCCCCCGCAACCAGTTTGGCCCAACTTGATGAATCCCCCATCGCCACGCTACGCGCCATTTTGCTCGGCAGCTTCGACCGTGATGATGGTGGATTTGGTGGTGCGCCGAAATTTCCGCATCCGACCGATCTGGCATTTCTGCTGCGCCGGCGCAATGACCCGCAGGCGCATGAAGCTGCCTTGTTCACGCTCACGCGCATGCAGGCAGGCGGTATCCATGACCAACTCGGCGGCGGCTTCTGTCGTTACAGCGTCGATGAACGCTGGGAAATCCCGCACTTCGAAAAAATGCTCTACGACAACGGTCCGCTCCTGTCTTTGTATGCCGATGCCTGGGCGCAGACGGGCGCGGAGGCATACCGCCACACGGCAGCAGGCATGGTGACTTGGCTGGCACGTGAAATGACCTCGCCCGGCGGCGGCTTCTACTCGTCCCTCGATGCCGACTCCGAGGGTGAGGAAGGCAGGTTTTACGTGTGGGAGCGCAAGGAGATCGAGCATTTGCTCACTCCGGAAGAGTCGGCGCTGGCGGGACGGCACTGGGGGCTGGCGCAAGCACCAAATTTCGAAAGCCGGCACTGGCACCTGAAAATTGCCGCCCCGCTGGTCGATGGCGAGATCGCATTGATCGAATCGGCACGCGCCAAGCTGTTTGCCGCACGCGAAAAACGCATTCGCCCCGGTCTCGACGACAAGGTGCTGACGGCATGGAACGCCCTGATGATCGAAGGACTGGCCCATGCGGCGCGCACGTTCGAGCGGCCGGACTGGTTGGTCGCAGCGCGCGGCGCTCTCGATTATTTGCGGCAAACCCACTGGAAAAATAACCGGTTGTTGGCTACGTCTCGTAACGGCCGCGCGCAACTACCGGCCTATCTCGACGATTACGCCTATCTCCTCGCGGCGCTGCTGGAACTACTGCAAGCCGAGTTTCATGTCGAAGATCTCGCCTTTGCTCTCCAGTTGGCAGATGCACTGCTCGAACACTTTGAAGATACCCAAACGGGCGGATTTTTCTTTACTGCGCACGATCACGAGGCCTTAATCCAGCGCCCCAAGACGGGTCACGATGGTGCAATGGCCTCCGGCAACGGGACGGCAGCTATCGCGCTGCAGCGCCTCGGCCACCTGTTGGGCGAAGTGCGCTATCTCGATGCGGCACGGCGCACACTGGAAGCGTTCTGGCCCCAACTCACGCGCCAGCCGGGCGGCTGCGCGACCTTGCTGGGTGCATTGGAGGAAGCACTGATACCGCCGACCATCGTCATCCTGCGCGGGCCGCTGGCAGAGTTGCCTGCCTGGCAGCGGCGTCTGACCCATTACCGCTCAGTCATCACACTGGCGTTACCCAATGGCTTGGGTGGCTTGCCCCCGTCACTGACCAAACCCGAAACACCGCATGTCAACGCCTGGGTCTGTCAGGGCGTTAATTGCCTTACGCCGCTGGCGAACCTAGCTGAACTTGAGCGTGTTGTTCAAGCGGACTGATTTCCGCTAGACTGGCGCTCAAGGTTCTGCCTATCACATCAACCCTCGCGAGGAAGAATATGAAACTGATTGCTACCGCCCTTATCACCGTCGGTTTGCTAGCCTCCGCCCCAGCCATGGCCAACCTGGACTTGGCCAAGAAGAGCAACTGCATGTCCTGTCACACTGTTGACAAGAAGCTGGTCGGTCCGGCTTATCAGGAAGTTGCCAAGAAGTACGCCGGCAATAAGGATGCACTCAAGATACTGTCCGCCAAGGTCAAGGCCGGTGGCAAGGGCGTTTGGGGCGAGATCCCGATGCCACCGAACGCTGCCGTCAAGGATGCCGACATCGAGACACTCGTGAAGTGGATTCTCGCTGGTGCCAAATAACAAATATCAGCATGCAGCACAAACCCGGCTCAGGCCGGGTTTTTATTGAGACACCCCCACCCTCAGGAGACACCCCATGAATCTGCCCGTCAAAGCAATCTCTCTGTCTGTCGCTGCTGCCGTCCTGATGATGGCTTGCGGCAAGGAAGCCCCCCCGCCACCCCCGCCCCCGCAGGCACAAACCCCGCCCCCGGCACCCCAGCCCGTAACGATCAAGATCGGCCATGTCGGCCCACTTACCGGCGGCATTGCGCACTTGGGCAAGGATAACGAGAACGGCGCGCGCCTTGCGATCGACGAAGCCAACGCTGCCGGAATCAAGCTCGGCGGCACACCGGTCAATTTCGAACTGGTTGCCGAGGATGATCAATCCGATCCGAAGGTTGGCAACACTGTGGCGCAGAAACTGGTCGACGCGAAAGTCGTTGGCGTGGTCGGCCACCTGAATTCCGGCACCACCATCCCCGCCTCCGCGATCTACAATGGCGCCGGCCTGCCGATGATTTCCGGCTCGGCCACCAACCCGGCGCTCACCGAGCAGGGCTTCAAGGGCGTGTTCCGCGTGGTCGGTCGCGATGACCAGCAGGGCCCCGCCGTCGCCAACTATTTGGTTGCTTCCGCCAAGCCGAAGACCGCCGCCATCATCGACGACGCCACCGCCTACGGCGAAGGTCTCGCCAATGAAGTCGAAAAAGCCCTCAAGGCGGCCGGCGTCAAAGTGCTGCCGCGCGAAAAAGGTACCGACAAGACGGCCGACTGGAAGGCCGTGCTGACCAAGATCAAGGGCAAGAAACCCGACGTCGTGTTCTACGGCGGCATGGATGCCACCGGCGGCCCGCTGCTTAAGCAGGCACGTGAGTTGAAGATCGCCTCCGTGTTCAGCTTCGGCGACGGCGCCTGTACCGACAAGATGGCCGAGCTGGCAGGTGCGGCCGCCGAGGGTCTGGTCTGCTCGCAAGCCGGCATCCCCGTGCAGGCGGCAGGCAAGAAGTTCCTCGAAGGTTACAAGGCGAAGTTCAACATGGAGCCGATTCTCTACTCGCCCTTCACCTACGACAGTACCAAGCTGCTGATCGCGGCGATGCAGAAGGCCGACTCCGCCGACCCGGCCAAGTATCTGCCGGCACTGCAGAGCATCGATTACAACGGCGCCAGCGGCAACATCCAGTTCGACGAGAAGGGCGATCGCAAGGATGCCGAGATGACGATATTCACCTTGAAGGCAGGCAAGATCACGCCGATCTCCATCATCAAGAGTGGCAAGTCGCTGACCTTGGATGAGTATGCGGCGTTGGTTGCCCCGGCACCTGCTGCTGCTCCAGCGGCGGCACCTGCCGACGCGGCCAAGCCGGCGGCCGAAGCGCCTGCAGCGCCCGCGGCATCCACTGCGCCTGCAGCTACGGCACCGGCCGCACCGGCGCAGAAGTAAACATTACGTAGTCCAAAGGCAACGGCACCCATCAGGCAACTGAGGGTGCCGTTGCCTTTTCATCGGGTAACATCGACTCCCGTGGACATCCTCCTGCAACAAATCATCAACGGGCTCACCACGGGCAGCGTCTATGCCATCGTCGCATTGGGCTACACGATGGTGTATGGCGTCATCCAGCTGATCAACTTCGCCCACGGTGAAGTGGTGATGATCGGTGCCATGGTGGCCTTCACCGTGATTACCGCACTGTTCGGTGCCGGCCTGCCGTTGCCGCCGATTGTGCTGGTGCTGGCCGGCGTGCTCGCCGCCATTCCTGTCTGCATGGCCATCGGTTACCTCCTCGAACGCGCCGCCTACCGGCCACTGCGTCATGCACCACGCCTAGCACCGCTGATCACTGCCATCGGCATGTCGATCATCCTTCAACACCTGGCCTTGCTGGTCTTCGGGCGCGATCCGCGCGCCTTCCCGCAGATCATGGAAAACCCCAGCTTCGCCATCGGCGGTGCCGCCATCAGTGGGGTGCAGATCGCCATCATCCTGCTGTCGGTAGTGCTGATGGCCACACTGACCTGGTTCGTTTACCACACACGCTTCGGCATCGCCATTCGTGCCACTGCCGAGGACGTGCGTGTCGCCGCCCTGATGGGCGTGGATGCCAACCGCGTCATCGCCGCCACCTTCGTCATCGGTGCGGGACTCGGCGCAGTCGCTGGTGTAATGGTTGGCACCTATTACGGCATCGCGCATTACACGATGGGCTTCACTCTGGGCCTAAAAGCCTTTTCAGCCGCAGTGCTGGGCGGTATCGGCAACCTTGCCGGCGCGATGCTCGGTGGCATTCTGCTCGGCCTTGTCGAAGCGCTCGGCGCCGGCTATATCGGCGAATTGACTGATCTCTGCCAGTGGCCAATCTTCGGCGAGATGTTGGCCGAGCGCTGTGCGGCAGATGATCATGTCGTCGTCCTTGGCAGCAACTACCAGGATGTGTTCGCCTTCCTGGTGTTGATCGCCGTACTGGTGTTGCGGCCCTCCGGTTTGCTGGGTGAGCGCGTAGCGGAGCGATCGTGAACAAGAAGTGGTTTGGGATCGCGCTGATTACCCTTGCACTGCTGGCTTTGCCCCTGGTGCTGACGCAGGTCGGCACCGCCTGGGTGCGCATCACCAACCTGGCCATCCTGTTCGTCTTCTTGTCCTTGGGGCTGAACATTGTCGTCGGCATGGCCGGTCTGCTCGATCTCGGTTACATCGCGTTCTACGCTGTCGGCGCTTACGTCTACGCCCTGCTGGCTTCACCACATTTCGGCCTGCACCTGCCGTTCTGGGTGATCCTGCCGATAGGGGCTCTGCTCGCCGGCCTCGCAGGTGCCGTCCTGGGAGCGCCGACTTTACGGCTGCACGGCGATTACCTGGCCATCGTCACCCTCGGCTTCGGCGAGATCGTGCGCATCCTGATGAACAACCTGTCGGCACCGTTCAACATCACCAACGGGCCAAAGGGTATTACGCGCATCGACGGACTGAATGTTGCCGGCATGAGTTTCAACAGTACCGATACCCTCTTCGGCATCGCCTTCACCGGTCCGGCAAAGTACTACTACGTTTTGCTGGTGCTCCTGCTCTGCGTCATCATCGTCAACCTGCGCCTGCAGAAGTCGCGCATTGGTCGCGCCTGGGTCGCCATCCGCGAAGACGAAGTGGCGGCCAAGGCGGCCGGCATCGACACGCGCAACGTCAAGCTGCTGGCCTTCGCCATGGGGGCGAGTTTCGGCGGCATCGCCGGCGGCATGTTCGCCGCCATGCAGGGCTTCGTCAGTCCAGAGAGTTTCATCCTGCAAGAATCCGTGATGGTGCTGGCGATGGTGGTGCTGGGTGGCATGGGCAATGTCTGGGGTGTCATCGCCGGCGCGCTCCTGCTCTCCTTCGTTCCCGAGTTCTTGCGCTACACCGTCGAGCCGGCGCAAAAGGCACTGTTCGGCCATCTGCTGGTCGAACCCGAAGTGCTGCGCATGCTGATCTTTGGCGTGGCGCTGGTATTGACGATGCGTTTCCGCCCCGCTGGCTTGTGGCCAGAGGCCAGGCATAGCCGGGAGTTCGGGGAGAAGCGGGCATGAACGTACTTCTCGAAGCGCGCAATATCGGCAAGCGTTTCGGCGGCGTGCAAGCGCTCAAGGATGTATCGCTGACCATCCGCGCAAACGAAATCTACGGTCTGATCGGCCCCAACGGTGCCGGCAAGACCACTTTTTTCAACGTGCTGACGGGTCTTTACACGCGGGACAGCGGTGACGTTCTGCTCAATGGTGGACCGCTCGAACTGGGCAGTCCGCATCTCGTCGCCCGCGCCGGCATCGCCCGCACCTTCCAGAACATCCGCCTGTTTGGCAACATGACTGCACTCGAAAATGTCATGGTCGGCCGCCATGTTCGGACCAGAGCCGGCGTGTTCGGCGCCATCTTTCGCACCCGCGCCCAGCGTGAAGAAGAAGCGGCCATCCGCCGTCGCGCCGAGGAGTTGTTGCATTACGTCGGCATTGACCACCGGGCCAACGATCTGGCGCGTCATTTGGCCTATGGCGACCAGCGTCGCCTCGAAATTGCCCGCGCGCTGGCCACGGAACCCCAGTTGCTGGCACTCGACGAACCCGCCGCCGGCATGAACGCAACCGAGACCGCCGCCCTGCGCCAACTCATCGAAGGCCTGCGCAAGGACGGCCTGACAGTGTTGCTGATCGAGCACGATGTCAAACTGGTGATGGGCCTTTGCGACCACGTCGCCGTGCTCGACTACGGCGAGAAGATTGCCGAGGATGTGCCCAACCATGTGCAAAAAGACCCGAAGGTGATCGAAGCCTATCTGGGAGTCAGCGTTGGCTAACCCCCCCCGCCCACCCTTGTCATGGGGGGGAGAGCCTTCCGCGCACGGGCGCTATGCCCTACTGGAGGCACTGAACCTCGAAGTGCATTACGGCGGCATCGCCGCAGTGAAGGGGATCTCCTTCGCTATCGAGCAAGGTGAGATGGTCTGCCTCATCGGCGCCAACGGCGCGGGCAAGACTTCTACGCTGAAAGCACTGGCGCGCATGATTCCGGCAAAGGGTGAGCTCCATTACCGCCAACAGCGGCTTGATCGCCTGCCCAGCCACGACCTGATCCGCCATGGCTTGGCCTTGGTTCCCGAAGGACGCGGAATTTTCGCCCGCCTGACAGTTGCCGAAAATCTTGCGATGGGTGCCTATCATCGTAATGACAAGGCAGAGATCGAGCTCGATCTGCAGCGCATCTTCGAGATGCTGCCACGCCTCAAGGAGCGTGCAACTCAGGTTGCCGGCACGCTTTCCGGCGGTGAGCAACAAATGCTCGCCATCGGTCGCGCCCTGATGGGTCGCCCGCAGTTGCTGCTGCTCGACGAACCTTCGATGGGCTTGGCGCCATTGATGGTCGAAAAAGTCTTTGAGGTCATCCGCTCCGTGGCAGCTCAGGGCGTCACGATATTTCTGGTCGAACAAAACGCCCGACTGGCCCTGCAAACGTGCTCGCGTGGCTATGTGATGGAAAGTGGCCTGATCACGCTGGCCGATACGGCCGCCAGCCTAATCGCCGATCCGCGCGTGCGGGCCGCATATCTGGGTGAATGAGTCGGCGCAGGTTTTGCGCACACCTTCACAGTTTGAAATGCCCGACAGACCCCTTCATCTCTTCAGCCATTTGCTCAAGACGGTCTGCTGAAGCAGCAACCTCCGTGACGATGGCGCTGGTTTCTTCCGTCATCTGGGCAATGCTTTGGATGTTTCCGGCGATCAGGTTGCTCGCAGAACTCTGTTCCTTCAGAGCCGCGGAAATATCGCCAACAGATGCCAACACCTTCTGGACGCTGTCCTGAATCCGGTCCATCGAGTTGCTGGCGCGATCTACCATCTGGACGCCTTCTTCAACGCAGGAGATTCCTTGCGACATGCCCGCCACCGCATCGTCCGTGCTGCCTTGAATTCCCTGGATCATCGAAGCAATTTCCTTGGTCGAAAGCGCTGTCCGTTCAGCCAGCTTGCGCACTTCATCGGCCACCACCGCAAACCCCCGACCCTGCTCACCCGCACGGGCGGCCTCGATAGCGGCATTCAATGCCAGCAGATTGGTCTGGTCCGCAATTTCCTTGATGACGTTTACGATGTTGGATATTTGATGCGATTGCTCGCCTAGCGAAGTAATTACCGAAGAAGACGTTGTCACCGCACCGGAAATCTTGTCCATCTCGCCGATCACATCCCGTACCGTGGTCGCGCCATCCTTGGCTAAATCACCGGTTGCCGAGGCGTACTTCTGCGCATCGCTGGCATTGTCGGAGATCTGCCCGATACAAACCGTCATTTCTTCAATCGACGCCGCCACCGAGGCAGAGGAGTCTCGTTGACGATCTGAAGCTATCTGTACTTCGCTTGAGGCGCCAGTCAAGTGCCGGGCAGCCTGGGTCAGCCGATCCGCGCTTTGCAGGATGCTGCCAATGCTCTCCCTCAATCCGCCCTGCATTTGCTTGGTGGCGAATAAAAGACTGCTGTTGTCAGCGGGGCGGGTGACGATGGTTTCCGTCAGATTGCCCTTGGCAATCTGCCTAACGATATCGATTACGTAGATGGGTTCCCCGCCCAATTGGCTAAGCAGGCGGCGAACAATTAGCCCAACCACAAAGAACAGCACGATCTGCAAAACGCCCTGGCCGATCCATATCCAGGTATTCAGTGAGCGGATCTCCGCCATGTCACTTTGAATATCGAGGGTGACGCTGGCTCCGCCGAGAACAAAACCTTCCTCCACAGCGTGGCAGTCAAGGCATTTGATGCTACGAAAGTCTTTTTTTGCAATAAATGGCACCACGGTTCTGAGCAATGACTCTCCATCATGGTTCTTGATGATCGCGGATTCTGTTTTACCAGTGGAAAGAACCTTGCGATCCATCTCATCGAAGGGCCGTTCCTGGGGAGGCGCTGCGGGAAATTCATCATCGAGCTGCTTGGCGCGGAATACGCGCATCTCCTTGATATTTTCGGATTTACCCATCTTATCGACGAACATTGCGCGACTTTTCTGGTCGCTGATGACCTCATCCTTGCCGGCTTTCGTGATCATCAGTGTGTTCAGGCCATTGATGGCGCCGTCCGCCAC
>CAIYZZ010000294.1 GCA_903930805.1 uncultured Rhodocyclaceae bacterium
CGCCCGGAAAAGCATTTTGCAATGCAGCGATAAACATTGCATCGGTAAAAAAGGTAACCGCACCAAAGACTGTGACCAGATTTGCCTGAATCGCCGCGAGAGGCGCCAGGGCATCCGCAGCGGTGTCTGCCGATTTCAATACAACCTGTCTGACCTGCATTATTTTTCTCCCTTGTTCTGCTGGCATGGATAATACGACTGAAATGCGGGGCTCATCCGGAAAGCAGGAAATCGCGTACCACGGCGACTTGCCCGTCGGTCATGAACATTGGCGCGTGGCCGACCCCCGGCAGTTCCACCGCCCGGGCGCGGGGCCCTCGCTCCTGCATGGCCCCCACGGTTTCCCGGCTCAACAGATCAGAGTTTTCGCCACGGATGACCAAGGTCGGACAACGGATGGCATCATAAAGCGGCCACAGTTCGACATCCTTGCCTTCACCCTGAACGGCTGCCGCCGCGATAAATGATTGGGCAATGCCGGGATCGTAGCGTAGTGCGATACGTCCATCCGGCGTCGTCTTGACGACGCGTTCGGTAAGCTGCCGCCACTGCTCGTCTGTCAGATTGCCGAAAGGTGCCGCAATGGTACGGATGTAGTTTTCCGCCTCCGCGATGGAAGCGAAATCCGGTGGGGATGCCAGATATTCACCGATGCGTGCCAAAGCGCTGGCCGCGATCACCGGCCCGACATCGTTGAGAATCAGCCGGGCAATGGGGGCAATGTCAGCGGGGGGCTGCGCGGCCAGCGCCATGCCGATCATGCCGCCCATCGAGGTGCCAAGCCAATCCACCGATTCGACGTCGAGACGTGCGATCAGAGCCACCATGTCGGCGGCGTATTGCGGGATGGCGTAGTACATGGGTGCGCGCAGCCAGTCGCTCATGCCGCGGCCGACGACATCCGGGCAAACCACACGGTAATCGGCGGCCAGCGCATGTGCGAGAAAATCGAAGTCGCGACCGCAGCGTGTCAGACCATGCACGCAGACCAGCACGCGCGGATTTTTCGGGTCGCCCCACTCCACATAGGCCATGTGATGGAAGCCGGCAGGACTCAGGCATTTGATATGTCGTTGGCGCATTGTCGTCATGGGTCACTCCCAAAGGGCTGAAGAGTCGCATTGTGCCAGTAGCGTGGCCGGGCATCGCGCTCATGGACAACATTCCAGCCTGCCCCCGCCGCCATGATCCGTACCGCACCCCCCATGTCGGTACGGTGAATGCGCGCATCGGCAGACGCGTAACGTTCAACCACCTCCGGCCACGGATGGCCAAAACGATTGCGGTAGCCGACCGGGAAGATCACTTCCTGCGCGCCCACCGCAGCGACAAACGCCGGTGAAGAAGTACGCTTGCCGCCATGATGCGGGGCGACAAGCAGGTCGGCGCGTGCCGTAGCGGCGTGCCGCGCCAGAAACTCCACCTCCGCCGCAACCTCAAGATCGCCGGGGATCAAAACGCTGCCATGAAGGCTCTCAATCTTCAGCACGCAACTCATGGCGTTGGTCGGCCGTTTCTCTGCGTAGTCGGACAGAGTTGGATGTAGCAGCCGGAAGCGCACGCTGTCCCACTCCCACGTATCGCCATCCACACAGCGCCGTCCCGCCAGCGCCGACTTTTCTGCCGGCATCGAAGTAATGAAGTCGCCAACCGGCAGCGTGACCAGCAGCGAAGTCGCGCCACCAGCATGATCCTGGTCGGCATGGCTGACAATCAGCGCATCCAATCGTCGCACACCCATGGCGCGCAGATAGGGCACGATGATACGGTTGCCACTGTCGGCGGAGGCATTGAAGGCGGGGCCGGTATCGAACATCAGGTCATGCGTGGCGGTCTGTACATGCACGGCCTGCCCCTGGCCGACATCGAGCACGGTGAGTGCAAACTCGCCCGGTGCGGGGCGCAGCGGATAAATGAAAAACAGCGGCAGGAAAGTCACCAGACCCAACCAGCGCGCGGGAAAACCGCGCGGCAGCAGGAGCCATGCCGTACCCAGCAAGGCCAGCGGCACGGCCCATGGCGGCGGCGCATGCTGCTGCCAGAGCGCACCGGGCAGGCCAGCCAGCCAGGCAAGCAAAGCCATGAGCCATTCCAGCAGAAAATGCGCCAGTTGCAGCACAAGGCCCAGGCCGGGCAGACTGCCCAGAAGCGCCAGCGGCGTCACCAGAAAACTCACCACCGGAATCGCCACGGCATTGGCCAGCGGCGACACCAGAGAAAACTGCTGGAACAAAGCCAACAGCACCGGCATCAGGCCAATCGTGATGGCCCATTGTGCGTTGCCCCATTCGACGAACCAGTGTGGTCGCGCCAAACGACCACTGGCGATGTAGAAGAGCAAGGCCACCGCGCCGAATGAAAGCCAGAAACCGGCTGCCAGCACCGCCCATGGGTCGAGCAACAGCACCAGCAGAAGTGCGCTTCCCAATATGCGCGGTGCGGCGACAACGCGCCCCGCAAGCATCGCCAGCGCCACCACACCAAGCATGTAAAACGTGCGTTGCGCCGGCACGCCGAACCCGGCCAGCAATGCGTACAGGAAGGCACCCAGAAAACCGGCAACGGCGGCCGCCTTCTGTGCCGGCAAAAGCAGCGGCAGGCGCGCCGATCTGCGCCATAGCGCCAGCACGATCCAGGCAACCAAACCGCCGATCATGGTGACGTGCAGGCCGGAGATGCTCATCAGGTGCGTGATACCGGTGGCAGCAAAGAGACGCCAGAGTTCCGGCGTAATGGCCTGCTGATCGCCAATCGCCAGTGCCGCCAGCACCCCGGCATACGGCTGCTCGGGCAAGCTGCCCTGGATGCGCGCACGGACCCTCTCGCGCAGCCGCTCGACGGCCCCAGACAGTCCGCCCGCTGCAGATTCCAGCCGGGCATTCACGCTCGATTTGCGCACATAACCCGTTGCCAGAATGCCGCGTTCGAATAGCCAGGCTTCATAGTCGAAGCCATGTGGATTGACGTTACCGTGCGGACGTTTCAGCCGCACCTGGAGACGCCAGCGCTCACCTGCGTGCGGGAGTGGCAGGGCGCCAGGCGGAGCGAACTCCTCGCCGCTTTCCTCGTCGGCAGCGGGATCACTCTGGCGGTACCAGGAGAGCACGATACGTTCGGGTACGGGTGCGCCAGCCACTTCGACGTCGAAGGTAAACCGCACGCCGCGCTCGAAATGTTGCGGCAACCCGGTGACAACACCGGTCACTTCGATGTCGCGGCCTTCCCAATTTGTTGGCAACGCATCGGCCAGCCGCCAGTGGGCAAATCCACCCGCCCAGACAAATCCGAGCAAAGCCGCGCCGATGATCGACAACGAGCGCCAACGCCGAACCCCCGCCAACAGGAGCACCGCCCCGGCAAGCGCAAGGACAGCCAGAAAAGTCGGCGCTGGCAGGACGGCAACCTGCTGCAACAGAAATACTCCCAGCGCGAAAGTCAGCACTCGCCACGGCATGATTACAATGCCTCTATGCGTAAATGGCTACGTCGATACATGCCGGATCACACTGCGGTGCATGGCAACCGCTGGCTCGCGCCGTTTCGCAACACGCTGCTGCATCCGCGCCTTTGGCACATCAACCGCCGTTCCGCCGCCGGCGGCGTGGCGGTGGGGATGTTTTGCGGGCTGATCCCCGGGCCGTTCCAGATGCTCGGCGCAGCCATCTGCGCCGTCGTTTTCCGTGTCAATCTGCCGCTCGCGCTCGTCACAACGCTTTACACCAACCCGTTCACGATCGTGCCACTGTACCTGCTCGCCTACGCTCTCGGTCGGCTGTTCATCGACACGGACAACTCCTTCATTCCGCCGCCGGAATACGCAAGCAGTCTGAGTGAATGGCTGCAGCAACTCCTCGGCTGGCTTGGTCAACTGGGTCTGCCGCTGGTCATCGGCGTGACATTGCTCGCGTCTCTATTCGCCGTGCTTGGCTACTTCGGCGTGCGCGTCGCCTGGCGCATTTTCCTCGTGCGCGCCTGGCGGCACAGACGAGTCCGCCGTGCCAAGGCAACCATCCCGCAATAAAAGTCGGCGCTGGCAGGACGCCGCCAGGCTTGCGTCATGCGTAACAATCACCAAACTCGTGCCATGCTCGGCATTCATGCGCAGCATCAGCGCGAACACTTCGTCAGCCGTGTGGCGATCCAGGTTGCCGGTGGGTTCGTCGGCCAGAACGCAAGCCGGCCGCGTCACCAGCGCCCTTGCCAATGCGGCGCGTTGGCGCTCGCCGCCCGAAAGCTCACCCGGGCGATGCTTGAGGCGCGCGCCCAGCCCTACCTCGGCCAGGATCGCCGCCGCCCTGCCCTCTGCCTCGGCTTTGGCCATGCGGCGAATGAGCAGCGGCATGGCGACATTTTCAAGTGCGGTAAATTCCGGCAGCAGGTGGTGAAACTGATAGACGAAACCGAGCGACTCGTTACGCAGCTTGCCCCGTTCGGCTTCCGACACCTCGGCCAACGCACGTCCGAGCAAATGCACCGAGCCCGCCGATGGCGCATCGAGCCCACCGAGCAGATGCAGCAGCGTGCTCTTGCCGGAACCGCTGGCACCGATGATCGCCACCGTCTCGCCAGCACCGACCCTCAAGTCGATGGCTGAAAGCACCGGCACATCCGTCGCGCCCTGGCGGAAGGTTTTTGAGAGGCCGGCACAGACGAGAATCGGCTCGCCCATATCCTCACTCATACCTTAATGCCTCCGCCGGATTGACGCGGGCCGCGCGCCAACTCGGATAGAGCGTCGCCAATACGGTCAGGGTAAAAGAGACCACGCCGATAATCCACACATCCGACCAGTGCAGATCGGAAGGCAGGTCGGAGATGTAATAGACATCCTTGGCAAGAAACTGGATGCCCAGCAGACGTTCGAGAAACGGCACCACCGTTTCGACATTCAGTGCCAGCGCAACACCCCCCGCGATGCCCAGGGCCAGGCCGATCACGCCGATCAGCGTGCCCTGAATGATGAAGATGCGCATGATGCTGCCGGGACTCGCCCCCAGCGTACGCAGGATGGCGATATCGGCACGTTTGTCGGTCACCGTCATCACCAGCGTGGACACGATGTTGAAGGCCGCCACCGCGACAATCAGGAGCAGGATGAGGAACATCATGTTCTTCTCGATCTGCACGGCACGAAAGAAATTGGCGTGGTTGCGCGTCCAGTCGGAAACGCGCAGATCGTTGCCGAGACTGCTTGCCAGTTCGCGCACCACCGTCGGTGCGACGAAGAGATCGTCAAGCTTCAACCTGACCCCGGATACGCGTTCGTCCATGCGATAGAGCTTCTGCGCATCGGCCTGGTGCAGTAGCGCCAGCCCCGAGTCGTATTCGAACATACCGACTTCGAAAATGCCGACTACGGTGAATTGCTTCATGCGCGGCAGCACCGCCGCTGGCGTCACCATGCCTTGCGGCGCAATCAACGTCACCTTGTCGCCCATGAAGGCGCGCAACGAGTAAGCCAGTTCTGCGCCAAGAATGATGCCGAACTCGCCCGGCTGAAGCCGTTCCAGCTTGCCCGATTTCATGTGACGGGCGAAGTCGGCGACGCGATCTTCCTCTGCCGGCAGAATGCCGCGCACCATGACACCTTTCACTTGGCCATCGAACGAGAGCATGCCCTGCTGCTGTACGTAAGGCGCGGCCGCAATGACATGAGGATGACGCGCGACGGCATCAACAGCCGTCTGCCAGTTTCCCAGTTCGCCATCCACGCCGGTAATCTGCGCGTGCGCGGCGACACCCAGAATGCGCGTACGTAACTCCTTCTGAAAACCGTTCATCACCGACAGCACGACGATCAGCGCCGCCACGCCGAGCGCCAGGCCCAGCATGGAGATCAACGATATGAAGGAGATGAAGCGATTTCCGCCGCCGGGCTTGCGGGCAGCGGTATAGCGCAGTCCGATCAGAGTTTCGAATGGCATGGAGTCGGCATTCTACCTGCGGACCCTCACACTGCGCCGTCCCCATGTTGATGGCGCTCCGGCTGCCGCCGTCCCGCCAGCGCCGACTTTCTGGCACTCATGGAGAAATGCGTTGTCGCCGAGTTCTCAGGTGATTGTCGACTTCCACTTTGTCAGCACCTGCAGCTGCCCGAGCAAGGCCTCCCGCAGGCCAAAGAGTTCATTCAGCCTTGCCAAGGCGTCTGGAGTTCTGCCTAGGGACTGAAGATCTACCAACACCGCTGCCAACGCATGTACATCATGGTGTATTTGTTCGATGGTATGTAAGACTGGCTGAGTGCTATGGTTGGCGATATTTTCGACATCCAGCCACTTGCCGAAGCGGCATTGGTGAACGTCGAGAGGCGGCGGGATGTTACGCTGGCCCCTGAGGAAATCCTCGATCGCCGTAATCCAGACCCGATGCTCGACGCCGGCATAGAGCAGTGGTAAATCAGCGCGACTGACGACAGGCAGATTGTACCAAGAGGGATCGACGCGCCAGGCCGCTGCCCAGGCGGGAAAGTTGTCTGCCGGCATCGGGCGGGCGATACCGTAGCCCTGCGCCAGTTCACAGCCGAGTTGCAGCAGCATCGCGCCATGTTCCAGCGTCTCTACTCCTTCGGCGATCGCCTGCCTGTTGAACGCGGCAGCCAGGCTAAGCACCCCGTCCAGGATGGAAAGATCATCCG
>CAIYZZ010000295.1 GCA_903930805.1 uncultured Rhodocyclaceae bacterium
ACCTGTTCGCCGGGTTCAAGGAAAAGACCGGCAACCTGGTCATGGTCGGCGTGTTCAATCTTGTCGGCTGGGTGTTCATGGCGATGGCGGTGTTCGCCGTGATCGGCGGCGGCGTGTTCATGGCCGTGATGCGCGGCGGTGCTTTGGGCGCGGGCATTTCCGTGGTGTCGATGCTGATCGCCGCACTGCTGGTCGCAGGCCTGTCGGTGCCCCTTTACATGGCTACCTGGTTTGCGCCCGCGCTGATCCTGTTGCACGACATGGCGCCACTGGCGGCTCTCAAGGCGAGCTTCTTCGCCTGCCTCAGAAACTGGCTACCGTTCCTGGTCTATAGCGTGGTGCTGCTGGTACTGTGCCTGGTCGCGGCCATCCCGCTCGGCCTGGGTTACCTGGTCCTCATGCCGGTGCTGGCCGCCTCCGTCTACACTGCCTACCGCGACATTTTCTGCGCCGGCTGAGCCGCGCACAGACCCGCAGCTTCAAGCACGAAACGCAAGCGTGTCCGCGCTGTTGTCAGCGCGTTTGCGGTAAGCTTGGCGGCCCAATCCACAAGAACAAGCATCGACTTTCACCGAAGGTACGAGAAACGTGAACACCACCGCACCCCGGCTGCGCCTGGGCATACCCAAAGGCAGCCTGCAGGAAACCACGCAGAAACTCTTTATTCGCGCCGGCTACGACCTGCGCATCTCCGGCCGCTCGTATTACCCCGATATCGACGACGCGGAGATCGAGTGCATCCTGATCCGGCCGCAGGAAATGTCGCGCTACGTCGGACAGGGCATCATCGATTGCGCCATCACCGGCCTGGACTGGATTCTGGAGAACGGCATCGACGTGGCCGAGATCGCCGACCTGCGCGCTCCCTGGCCGAATTACGGCCCGGTACGCTGGGTGATGGCCTCCAAGGACGACTCCCCCTTCCACACGGTGAAAGATCTCGAAGGCCGGCGCATCGCCACCGAGGCGGTGGGCATGACCAGGCGTTTTCTCGCGCAGCACGGCGTGCAGGCCAGCGTCGAATTCTCCTGGGGCGCGACAGAAGTAAAACCGCCCATCCTCGCCGACGCGATCGTGGACGTGTCGGAGACCGGCGCCTCGCTGCGCGCCAACAATCTCAAGATCATGCACGTGGTGCTGGAGAGTACGCCGCGTTTCATCGCCTGCCACGACTCCCTCAAGGACGGATGGAAAATGGCCAAGATCGAGTGCCTGCTGATGCTGCTGAAAGGCGCGATCGCGGCGGCGACGCGGGTGCTGCTGTCGATGAACCTGCCGCGTGAGAAAGTGGAAGCGGTACTGAAACTGCTGCCGGCGCTGGCGACGCCCACGATTTCCACGCTGGCCGACCCCGACTGGGTCGATCTATCGACGGTAGTCGAGGAAAAGAAGGTGCGCGAACTGATCCCGCGGCTCTACGCGGCAGGTGCACGCGGCATCATCGAATTGCCGCTGAACAAGATTGTGGAGTAGGCGCGCGCGCCGCGCTTTCCTTCCCGTCCGGAAAACAAGCATGAGCACCAACCGCCGCTACTGGATTCTGATCATTTCCGCTGCGCTGATCCTCGCGGTGACCATGGGGCTGCGCAATGCGCTCGGCCTGTTCGTGTCGCCGCTCAATACCTCCACGGGCCTCGGAATCGTCACCATCAGTTTCGCGCTCGCGGTGGGCCAGTTCGTCTGGG
>CAIYZZ010000296.1 GCA_903930805.1 uncultured Rhodocyclaceae bacterium
ACGTTCTGCTGCACCAGCAGATCGCCGAGCCGTACCTTTTCCGGTCTTGCCATGAGAGTGAGTGCTGTTGGTTAAACTGCGGGAACCTTAACATGCCACACCCACCATGTTCCAGATCGTTCTATTTCAACCGGAAATCCCACCCAATACTGGCAATGTGATCCGTTTGGCGGCAAATACGGGCTGCGTCTTGCATCTTGTTGAGCCGCTTGGCTTCGACGTGAGCGACGCTTCGTTGCGGCGCGCCGGACTGGATTACGCCGAATTCGTCGAGATGCTCGTGCATGCGGACTGGCCAACCTGCCTGGCCGCGCTGGGGGATACGCGCCGGTTCGCCTTCAGCACAAAGGGGATGACACGCCCCGACACAGCGATATTCCAGCCGGGCGATGCTTTTATCTTCGGCTCCGAGACACGTGGGTTGCCAGCTGAATTGCTGGCAGCGCTGCCGCCCGCGCAGCGCCTGCGCCTGCCAATGATGCCGGGCAACCGCAGCCTGAATTTATCCAACACTGTCGCCGTGGCGGTGTATGAGGCGTGGCGACAGCAGGGGTTTGCGGGCGGAAATTAAAAAGTCGGCGCTGGCGGGACGGCTATTCGTTGCGGGGTTCACGCGTCATCAGGCGTTCAACGGCAGCAGTGGCCGACAATTTGCCATCCAGTACGTCACGCACGGTTGCCGTGATCGGCATGTCGACATTCAGGGTTTCAGCGCGGCGCGCGACTTCGTGAGCAGTCATCACGCCTTCGGCGACATGGCCCAGATCGCGCTGGATGTCGGCGAGCGATTTGCCCGCAGCGAGCGCCAGGCCGACGCGACGATTGCGCGAGAGATCGCCGGTGCAGGTGAGGATCAGATCGCCCATGCCAGCCAGGCCCATGAAGGTTTCCGGCCGGGCGCCGAGGGCGACGCCGAAGCGGGTTATTTCGACCAGACCGCGCGTCATCAGCGCGGCACGGGCATTCAGCCCCAGTCCGAGACCATCGCAGATGCCGGTGGCAATGGCCATGACGTTCTTCACCGCACCGCCGACCTCGGCACCGACGATGTCGTCGTTGGCATACAAACGCAGGCGCGGGCCGTGCAAGGCGTGCACCATCGCCTCTGCAAAAACGGCATCGGCGGAGGCCAGCGTGATGGCGGCCGGAAGGCCGCGCGCCACTTCGTCGGCAAAGCTCGGGCCGGTGAGCGCGCCGCAACGTGCGGTGGGGTGTTCGGCTGCCACCACCTGGTGTGGCAAAAGTCCGCTGCCGGTTTCTAGACCTTTGCAGACCCAGAGAAAAGGCAGGTCGGCGCGCGCTTCTGCCAGTTGCCGTGTCGTCGCGCGCAAACCGGCCATTGGCGTGGCGATGAGCGCCAGATCGGCGGTGGCAATGGCGGCTGCAAAGTCGGACGTAAGCGTGAGGGATTCCGGAAATGGGTAGCCGGGCAGGAAAGCGGCATTTTCGCGCGCGCCCTGCATCGCGGCGGCATGTTCGGCCTGCCAGGTCCACAGCACGACTTTATGGCGCTCGGCAAACGACAAGGCGAGTGCCGTGCCCCAGGCGCCGGCGCCAAGAACCGCGAGTTGCATCATAGACCCCAGACTTGGCTGGCTTTTACGAATCCCTGCGCACCATCGCGATGGCGCACCTTGACCCAACCGGCAGAACCAGGCTCAAGCAATTCGAGAATCACATCGGCTTCGGCTTCGAACACCAGTTTCGCCGACTCGTCTGCGCCGGCACGAATCTGTGCCCGCTCGGCGCGTACTTGCAAGTTATGCTGCTCGGTGAGATAACGGCGCTCGATCCAGGCTAGATCGCCCTTGGCGTCGCGTACCTTGACCCAGACATCAAGCGTCACGATTGCTTCGACCGGAGTTCCAGCGGCAATGGCGAAGAGCGGCTTTGCTTTCTGCGAGGGGGCATCGTAAAGCACCGCCACCTCGCTCACCGAGCGATAGTCGAGCGCACAGACGGTGCCAGAGAGCAGCAGGCTCGACAGGATGGCGACAGAGGCCAGGCGGCGCATTTGCGATTACTGGAGCGTGGTTTCCGTTGAGCCTGCTGCGGCTTGTTGGGCTTGCTGCTGCATCAGGCGCTCGCGGTAAATTGCCTCGAAGTTGACGGGCGCCAGCAGCACAGGCGGGAAGCCAGCGCGGCTGACGGCATCCGAGACCGTTTCGCGTGCGTAGGGGAACAGGATGTTGGGGCAGGCAACGGCGATGATTGGCTCCAGCTCCTCCTCCGGCACATGGCGAATCTGAAAGATGCCGGCTTGTGCGGCCTCGACCAGAAACTGGGTCTTGTCACCAATCTTGGCGGTGACCGTCAGTGTCAGTACGACGCTGAAAATACCGTCGCCCACCGCCTCGCCGCCGGTTTGCATTTGCAGGCTAATCTCGGCGGCGTCACGCTCCAGGAAGCACTGTGGCGCATTCGGCACCTCCAGAGACAAATCCTTGACGTAAATCTTCTCGATGCTGAAAACGGGTGTGTTGTCTTGTCCCTGCTGTGCTGGTTCGCTCATGATGATCCTGATGAAATTGGGGGTAAGGGGGTGAAAGTGGCGGCATTCTAAACGCCGCTACGCGTGGGAATGCTCAAGCGGCCAACAGGGGATCAAGCTTGCCCTGATGATCGAGTTCGTGCAGGTCGTCGCAGCCACCGACATGAAAATCGTCGATGAATATCTGTGGCACGGTACGGACACCGGGAACCCGTGTTTCCATTTCCTGTCGCTTTGCAGGATCGAGGTCGACACGAATTTTCTCTATATCGGTGACGCCCTTGCGCTTCAGCAGCGCTTCGGCACGTACGCAATAGGGGCAGACGGCGGTGGCATACATGACAATCTTGGCCATAGGAATTTCCTCGGGGATTATTTTTTCGTCATGGGCAGGCCGGCATCACCCCAGGCGTGGATGCCGCCTGCAAGGTTGAATACCTGTTGGTAGCCGGCTTTCTTGAGCGTGCCGCAGGCCGCACCGGAACGGTTGCCGCTGGCGCAGACGACGATAATCGGTTTTTCCTTGAACTTCTCGATCTCGGAAAGGTGTTTGCCCAGATGCCCCAAGGCCATGTGGCGCGAGTTCGGTATGTGCCCGGTAGACCACTCGGCGGTTTCGCGCACATCGACCACGACGGCATCCTGCCGGTTGATGAGCAAGGTGGCTTCATTCACGGAAATGTTGTTGCCACCCGTGCCATTGACCATTTGCCACAACAGCATGCCGCCGCTCGCGGCAGCTAGTCCGACCCACATCAAGTTTTGCTGGATAAATTCCATTCCTGTTTCCTGTATCAATGATTCGCGGTCGGTACGCCGCAAAAGACTTCGCGCATCATCACGATCAACTGCAGAGTGCGCTGGTCGGCGACGCGATAGTAAACCCGGTTAGCGTCCTTGCGCGTCGTCAGTACGCTTTTGTCGCGCAGGATGGCGAGGTGCTGGGAAATATTGCTCTGCGAGGTGCCGACTGCATCGACGATGTCTTGCACGCAGACTTCCTGATCGCCGACGACGCAGAGGATTTTGAGCCGCAATGGGTGGGAGATTGCCTTCAGCGCGCGTGCGGCTGTTTCGACTTGCTCCTGATGGTCGATCAATTCTGAAAAGTTCGTGCTACCCATGAAAAGCCTGCATGATTTCTTAGTGGTCTGACGTCTGCATTTGATTGAAAATCTCGGACGCGGTAACGTCGCTCGCGATATCTGTTGGTATGACGATTTTGCGGACATTTAACTGGGTAGCGTCCATGCCGTCTCTCCGGGCCGCTAACAGGATCGGCTCCAGTTTGCGGAGTACGATCTCAGGGTCCCCCTTCGGCAGCAACACCCAGAAACTGCTGACGTGGGCGCGGGAAAACATGTCTGTCGTTCTCAAGGCGCTGTTGATTTCGCTGCCGACGCGCCGAATGAGCTCCATTGCGTACTTTGCACCCAAGGCATTACCGAGATCAGAGGGGCTCTTGAAATCGATCAGAACGATAGAAAAGCTTAAATCGGGATCCCGCTTTCGCCATTGCAGCAGCCAGTCGGTCATGTGCACAAGGTGTTCGGGTGAAACTTCACTTCTGTACGCGTAATTTTTAAGATGGCTCAACATTAATTTTCACTTTCGACTGTACGTGTCGATATCGGCGGCGATCATACTTGGATTGAAATGCCCTGTCGATGTTCCCCCAATGACGCTTGACAACGTTTATCGGGCGGCTTCGCAACACTACACCCGTTTGCCTTCAGCCGGTTCGGTTTAGCGAATTTCCAGCAGGCTTTCGTCCCAGACAGGGTGTTTTTCCAAGCCCACCAGGTTGGCTATGGTTGCGGCGATATTCGAAAGCCCGCTCGTCGCCGTCTGCTTGAGGCTTAATCGGCCGCCGCTGAAGTTGTCGTAAAGGATCAGCGGCACCGGATTCAGCGTGTGCGCGGTCTTGGCCTTGTAGGAACCATCCTTGTTCTTTGCGGGCTCGCCGGTTTTCTTGTCAATCTCGTACATCTCGTCGGCGTTGCCGTGGTCGGCAGTAATCAGCGCCACCCCACCCATCGCGTCAATGACCGGCAGGATGCGCGCCAGTTGCAGATCGACGGCCTCGACAGACATCGTCGTCGCCCGGAAATTGCCGGTATGACCGACCATGTCACCATTGGCGAAGTTGCAGCGCAGGGTTTTGTAGGTGCCGCTCTTGAGGGCGGCAATCATCGCATCAGCGATTTCGGCTGCCTTCATCCAGGGCCGTTGCTCGAAGGGCACGGCGTCGCTGGGGACTTCCTGATAGGTCTCGCCGTCGAACTTCCCGGAGCGGTTGCCGTTCCAGAAGTACGTGACGTGGCCGAACTTTTGCGTTTCGGAGCAGGCGAACTGGGCAATTCCAGCCTTGCTGAACCACTCGCCCGTGGTGTCCTTGATCGCGGGCGGCGCGACGAGGAAGCGGGCCGGCAACTTGAGGTCGCCGTCGTACTGCAGCATGCCGGCATAGGTGACTTTCGGCACCCGCACCCGGTCGAACTTGTCGAATGCATCTTCTTCGAAGGCGCGCGTGATCTCGAGGGCGCGATCGCCGCGGAAGTTGAAGAAGACCACCGAATCGCCATCCTCGATGGTGCCGACCGGCTTGCCGTTCTCGCCGATCACGAAGGGCGGCAGATCCTGGTCGATGGTGCCGGGATTCTTCTCGCGCAGCCCATTGACCGCTGCAGTCGCGCTGGCGAACTGCGGGCCTTCGCCCAGTACATGGGTCTTCCAGCCCCGGTCGACCATCGCCCAGTTGGCGTCGTAGCGATCCATGGTGATGTTCTGGCGGCCACCGCCGGAGGCGATGCGGGCATCGAAGCTACCATCGCTGACTTCCGCGAGAAATGCCTCGAAGGGAACAATGTAATCGAGCGCACTGGTTTCCGGCACGTCGCGTCCGTCGAGCAGGGCGTGGATGCGCACTTGCTGGACGCCCTCGGCCTTGGCCTGGACGATCATCGCCTTCAGATGGTCAATGTGGCTGTGCACGTTGCCGTCCGAGAAGAGTCCGATGAAATGGATCACGCTCTGCCCTGCCTTGGCGCCGGCAACGATCTGCTGCCACGCTTCGCCACGCCAGATGGCACCCTCGGCGATGGCGTTAGCGACCAGCGACGCGCCTTGGCTGTAAACCTGCCCGGCGCCGAGCGCGTTGTGCCCAACCTCAGAGTTTCCCATGTCGTCGTCGGAGGGCATACCGACTGCCGTGCCGTGGGCACGCAGGCGGATATTCGGATAGCGGGCGAACAGGCGATCGAGCGTCGGCTTGCGGGCGGCGGCAATGGCGCTGCCAACGTCTGACTTGGGCAGGCCGTAGCCGTCCATCACAATGATGACGACTGGCCCCGGAACTCCGGGAAAGGAGGAGAATTTCTCTAGCATGTGGGCAATTCCGGCATGAAGGGGGGCGTGCGCCTGATGGCGCTGAACCAAGTATCCGCGCCCGGGTAGGCCCAGTCAAGCCACAAAAAAAGCGGACAATTCAGGTGCTACAGAACCGGACAAGTCTAATAACCCGCGACATACTCCCCCAATGACTGATCATCCATTTCCTGTCCGATCCGGTAGCCTCGGGTTTCTGCTGCTGCTGTACCTGCCGGGGCTTGCTGTGGCAGTGGGTGACGGGCGTGCGGAGCGTGGCGAGCTCAAATCGCTGCGCGACCAGCGCGCTGTGCTGGAGCGACAGCTCAAGCAGAGTGAATCCTCACATGCCGAAACGGCTGACCGCTTGCGTGATACCGAAAAGGCTATTTCCAGTGTCGGTCGCAAACTGCGGGTTTTAGGCGAGGAGCGTGCGCTCACCAAGGCAGAGCTGGCCGAGCGCGAACACGAACTAAGTCAGTTGGAACGCCAGACCGCCATCCGCCAGGCGCAGTTGGCACGCCTGTTGCGCTACCAGTTTCGCCCCCAGGAAGCCGATGCACTGGCCGTTCTGCTGGCAGGCGGTGACCCCAACGCCGCTGCGCGCGACCGCCACCTTTTGGCCCTGCTGTCGCGCGCCAAAGCTGATTTGATCGCTGGCCTGCGCCTTGACGCGGTCGAAACGCGCCGGCTCGCGGATAGCGTGCAACAACGTAACGATAAACTCGCGGAGATTGCCCAACGCGAGGAGAGCGAGCAGGCGACGCTGCGCCAGCGCCAGCAGGAACGCCAGGTCGTATTGGCCAATATCTCGAACCAGATCAAGGCACAGCGCCGTGAGATCGATACGCTCAAGCAAAACGAGCAGCGGCTGGGCAAACTGATAGATTCGCTGGCGAAGCGTCCTCCCGGTCCGGCTAAAACCAAACCGCCGGCGCAAGAGGCGCGTGGCCGCAGTACCGAACCCGCTCGGACCCCGGCACTGGCAGCCGAACCGATCCGCCCGGGGGGTGCTTTTGCCAAGTTGCGAGGCAAGTTGATCCTGCCCGTCAAAGGAGCTGTCACCGGGCGTTTCGGCGCCCGCCGTGATGATGGTCAGTCGGTTTGGAAAGGCATGTTCATCCGCGCCACCGAAGGCACTGATGTACGCGCCACTGCCGGCGGTGTCGTGGTCTTTGCCGACTGGTTGCGCGGCTATGGCAACCTGATCATCATCGACCATGACGACGATTTCCTGTCGGTATATGGCAACAACCAGACACTCATCGCCGACGTGGGGAAAAAAGTCGGCGCTGGCGCGACGGTGGCTACCGTGGGTACGGGACTGGGCGGTGGCGGAAGTCAGGCGGATTCGGGTTTATACTTTGAACTCAGGCATCAGGGGCGGGCGTTCGATCCGGCAAAGTGGTTGAATCCGTAACAGTTTCTTTTTGCCTTAACAGTTTTTCATCGGGGTTCCCATGCGTAGCAAATTGCAAAAAATTGGCCTGGTTTTCGTCGGTCTGGTCGCCGGCGTGATGTTGAGTCTCAACTTCTCCGCCATCGCGCAGAAGGAGAGCGGGGCGCCCCTGCCAGTCGAGGAATTGCGCAGCTTCGCCGATGTCTTCAACGCCATCAAGCAGGGTTACGTCGAGCCGGTCGAAGACAAGCTACTCATCACCCATGCCATCAGTGGCATGCTGGCCAATCTTGACCCGCACTCCTCTTATCTCGATGCCGATGCCTTCAAGGATTTACAAGTGTCGACGCAGGGTGAATTCGGTGGGCTGGGCATCGAGGTCGGCATGGAAGACGGCCTCGTCAAGGTCGTCTCACCGATCGAGGACACCCCCGCCTACCGCGCTGGCGTCAAGGCCGGTGACCTCATCATCAAGCTTGACGAAACGCCGGTGAAGGGCATGACGCTCAACGATGCCGTGAAGAAGATGCGTGGCAAACCGAAGACTTCGATCAAGCTCACCATCCTGCGCAAGGGCGAGACGAAGCCACTCGAGATCACCATCGAGCGCGACAAGATCAAGGTGCAAAGCGTCAAATCGAAAATCCTCGAATCCGGTTTCGGCTATCTGCGGGTGACCCAGTTCCAGGAAGAGACTGCGCCGGATGTTGCCCGGCATCTCGACAAGTTGTTCAAGGACAAGGACAACAAGGAGCCGCTGCGCGGCCTGGTGCTCGATTTGCGCAACGATCCGGGCGGCCTGCTGCATGGCGCGGTGGGAGTGGCAGCGACCTTCCTGCCGACCAAGACCCTGGTCGTATCCACCGATGGCCGCACCAACGATGCCAAGCATAAATACTTCGCCAGTCCCGAGGATTACCTGCGTGGAACCCACGACGATTTCCTCAAGAACCTGCCAGCCAGCGTCAA
>CAIYZZ010000297.1 GCA_903930805.1 uncultured Rhodocyclaceae bacterium
CCCACGACAACACCGACAATTTGTGATAACGGTATCATGCGTACCTCTTTCAAACTGACAACCGCATGATTCGCAAGCTGCTGCGCCGCGTCTTCAAACGCGGCGAACCCTCACCCCACCCCGTCGAAATCATCCCGGCCGAGCGTCACGGTATCCGCCAAGCGGATGTCTCGATGGGCGCGCGCCGTACCTGTGAAACCTTGCAACAGGGAGGTTTCAAGGCCTACGTCGTCGGCGGCGCGGTACGCGACCTGATCGCCGGCATCACCCCGAAAGACTACGACGTCGCCACCAACGGCACCCCCGACGAGGTGCGCCGGCTATTCCGCCGCGCGCGCATCATCGGTCGCCGCTTCCAGATCGTGCATGTCATGCAGGGTGCCGAAACTCTCGAAGTCTCGACATTCCGTGCCGCACACGACGCAGACACGCTGAAAGACGAGCATGGTCGCGTATTGCGCGACAACGTCTGGGGCAACATGGAAGAAGACGCCGCACGGCGCGATTTCACCGTCAATGCACTGTATTACGACCCATCAACTGGCCAGGTATTCGACTTCCACCACGGCGTACGCGATCTGCAGCGTAAAACCCTGCGCATGATCGGCGACCCGCGTGCGCGCTACCGCGAAGACCCCGTCCGCATGCTGCGCGCCGTGCGCCTGGCCGCCAAGCTCGACCTGCGCCTCGACCCGATGGTGCAGGCACCGATCCGCGAGATGGCCGAACTGATCGAAAACGTGCCGGTGGCGCGCCTCTTCGATGAAATGCTCAAACTGCTGTTCTCCGGCCATGCCGTTGAATGCGTCAAGCGCCTGCGCGAAGATGGTCTGCACCACGGCCTGTTACCACTACTCGACGTCATCCTCGAACAGCCGCTGGGCGAAAAGTTCGTCATGCTGGCGCTGGCCGACACCGACGCGCGCATCCGTGCCGGCAAGCGTACCTCCCCGGGCTTTCTCTTCGCCACGTTGCTTTGGCATGAAGTGCTGGCAAACTGGGAAACACGCAAGAAAAACGGGGAAACACCTGTCCCGGCTTTGCATACTGCGATGGACGAAGTACTCGATACACAGGGCGAAAAACTTGCGATCACACGCCGCATTGCCGGCGATATCAAGGACATCTGGCTCTTGCAGCCGCGCTTCGAAAAGCGTGGCGGACGGGCACCCTTCCGCTTGGTCGAACAGCAACGTTTCCGTGCCGCCTGGGACTTTCTGCATCTGCGCGCACAAAGTGGCGAGGCACCGCAGGAACTCTCCGACTGGTGGCTCGCCTTTCAGGAAGCCGGCAACGCCGAACGCGAAGCCATGCTCAAGCCCGACACGGTGGCAAAAAAGCGCCGGCGCCGCAGCAGCAGTCGGGGCGAAAGCAATCAGGACGCCGTCCCGCCAGAGCCGACTATTGCCAACTGAGGCAGGCCGAGCGCAACCGTTCCCTTTCATGTCGTTGGATCTTGTCACCGCCTATGTCGCGCTGGGTGCCAATCTGGGCGACCCCGTAGTCACGGTGCGTAGCGCCATCGAAGCGCTTCATGGGATCGCGGGCACACGCTTCCTCGTTGCCTCCTCGCTTTACCGCACCGCGCCGGTGGGATTGCGCGACCAGCCCGATTTTATCAATGCCGCGTGTGCTCTGGAAGTATCTTCTGCCGTCCTGCCAGCGCCGACTTTTCTCGCCGCACTGTTTGCCATCGAAGCATCTTTTGGCCGCGTGCGCAGCGTAAAAAACGCCCCGCGCACGCTCGACCTTGACCTCCTGCTGTTCGGTGACCACTGCCTCACCAGCCCCGGGCTGACACTGCCGCACCCGCGCCTGACCGAGCGCGCCTTCGTGCTGGCGCCACTGGCAGAAATTGCCCCAGATCTCGCCATCGACGGTCTTGGACGCATCATCGACTTGCTGACAAAGGTTGCAGAACAGCGCATCGAGCGCCTGCCATGACTCCGAAAGACTTCCCCATCTACATGCACCAACCGCTGAAACTCGATTATCTCTGGGCGGGTTTGTGTATCCTTGGCACTGTTTATTTCATCTTCAGAAGCCCCTGATGACCTATCTAGCTTCAACCAAGCCCATCACCTTGCCCGAACTCGGGCGCATGAAACGCGAAGGCGAGAAGATCGCCATGCTCACCGGCTACGACGCCAGCTTCGCCGCGCTCGAAGACCGCTGCGGCGTGGATGTGATTCTTGTTGGCGACTCGCTGGGCAACGTGCTGCAAGGCAAGACATCAACTCTGCCGGTCACCATGGAACACATGGTGTATCACACCGAATGCGTCGGTCACATCGCCCAACGTCCCATGGTGGTCGCCGACATGCCCTTCGGCAGCTATCAGGAATCGAAGGAGCAGGCGTTCAGGAACGCCGCCCGGCTACTCGCCGCCGGAGCTGAAATGGTCAAGCTCGAAGGCGGCGCGGTGATGGCCGAAACCGTGCATTTCCTTATTGAGCGCGGCGTACCGGTCTGTGCCCACATCGGCCTCACACCGCAATCCGTACATGCTCTGGGCGGCTATCACGTGCAAGGCCGCGACGTGGCGGGCGCAACGCGCATGAAAGCCGATGCGCGCGCCCTCGAAGACGCTGGCGCAACGCTGATGGTGCTGGAAATGGTACCCGCACCACTCGCCGCCGAAATTACCTGCGCGCTCCAGGTCTGCGCCACGATAGGCATCGGTGCCGGCAAGGACTGTGATGGCCAGGTGTTGGTGTTGCATGACATGCTGGGCATCTACCCGGGCAAGAAAGGACGTTTCGTCAGGGATTTCATGGCGGCCGCGCAAAGCATCGAGGGTGCCGTCCAGGCTTACGTCGCCGCCGTCAAGGACGGCAGTTTCCCCGCCCCGGAGCACTGTTACTGATGCAGATTCATCAATCCATCGCTACCATCCGGGAGGCGCTTTCTGGCACCCCAGCAGCACTATCCGGTGCCGGCCGCATCGTTTTCGTGCCGACCATGGGAAATTTACACGCAGGTCACATTGCCCTGATGCAGCAGGCGCGCGCGCACGGTAATGTGGTGGTCGCGTCGATCTTCGTCAATCGTCTGCAATTCCGTCCTGGCGAGGATTTTGAAAAATATCCGCGCACCTTTGCGGCAGACTGCGAAAAACTCCTCGCCGCCGGCGTCGACCACCTGTTCGCCCCCAGCGAAGCGGAGCTTTACCCTGAGCCACAACAATACGTTATCGAACCGCCTGCGAAGCACGCGAGCATCCTCGAGGGTGAGTTCAGGCCAGGGCATTTTTGCGGTGTCGCGACAGTGGTGATGAAGCTGTTTGCCATCATCCAGCCCCAGGCCGCATTGTTCGGCAAAAAAGACTTCCAACAATTCATGGTGCTCTCGGCCATGGTGCGCGAATTCGCGCTGCCGATCGAAATCATCCCCGGCGAAACCGTGCGCGCCGCCGACGGGCTGGCGCTTTCCTCGCGCAATGGTTTCCTGTCGGCGACTGAACGCGCCGAAGCACCCCGGTTGTTTCACCTGCTGCAACGGGTAGCAACGACCATCCGCGCCGGAAACCTTGATTACACCAAGCATGAAGCGGCTGCCAAAGCCGAACTGCAGGACAGCGGCTGGATTCCGGATTATGTTGCGGTGCGAAAAAGAATTGATCTACAATCGCCAACCGATAGGTCACCTCTGGTGGTACTGGCTGCCGCACGTTTGGGCAACACACGCCTCATCGACAACATTGAAATCTGACTATTACCCCATCCCCAACATGAATGGAGAGCGTCCATGCAACGCACCATGTTGAAATCCAAGCTGCATCGAGTCACCGTAACCCAGGCAGAGCTTCATTATGAGGGCTCTTGCGCCATCGACGAGCACCTGATGGACGCTGCGGACATTCGCGAATATCAGCAGATCGAGATTTACAACGTCACTAACGGCGATCGCTTTTCCACCTACGCCATCCGTGCTGAGCGGGGTTCCGGTACCATTTCGGTAAACGGCGCGGCTGCCCGCAAAGCCGCTGCCGGCGACCTGCTCATCATTTGCACTTACGCCGCCTTCAGCGAGATCGAACTGGCCAAGCACGAACCCGACCTAGTCTATGTCGATGCGAAAAACCGTATCACCCACCGCAGTCAACACATCCCAATCCAGGTAGCAGCCTGAGCTATTCTTCCTGCTAGGATTTCGCCCCTCAACTCAACACCCGAAAAAGAGAAACTCATGAGCGAACATATCCAATACGTCACCGATGCCAACTTCAAGAGCGACGTTCTGGATTCCCCCGTCCCTGTCCTGGTCGATTACTGGGCCGAATGGTGTGGCCCTTGCAAGATGATTGCCCCTATCCTGGACGAAGTTGCCAGGGATTACAGCGGTCGCCTCAAAGTCGCCAAGCTGAATATTGACGAGAACCCCAAGACCCCAGGCGAATACGGCATCCGCGGCATTCCCACGCTCATTCTGTTTAAGGGCGGCAATGTTGAGGCCACCAAAGTCGGCGCCCTGTCGAAGTCACAATTGACCGCCTTTATTGACAGCAACCTCTGATCCATTTACATTTCGCCTCAGATCTCACCCCTTCGGGATTTTTGGCAACACGGGGCAACCGTTACATCTCTGCCCCGCAGCAACACCCCTCTTCCTTTCCTCATTTCCCCTTTTCTACAGGCGTCCCCTCGTGCGCGCCTTCCCGGGCTTAAGCCATGCAACTCTCAGAACTGAAAAACCACCATGTCAGCCAACTGCTCGACATGGCTGCTGCCGACGGCATCGAAGGCGCCAACCGCCTGCGCAAGCAGGAGTTGGTCTTTGCCCTGCTCAAAGAGCATGCCAAGAAGGGCGAGATCATCTACGGCGACGGCTGCCTCGAGGTCATGTCTGACGGCTACGGCTTCCTGCGCTCTTCGGACACCTCCTATCTGGCCAATCCAGACGACATCTACGTCTCGCCCTCGCAGATCCGCCGCTTCAATCTGCGCACCGGCGACACCATCGAGGGAGAAATTCGTACCCCCAAGGATGGCGAACGATATTTCGCGCTGGTCAAACTCGACAAGGTAAATAGCGAGTCACCCGAGGCTTGCAAGAACAAGATCCTGTTCGAGAACCTCACACCGCTGCACCCCACCGAGCATCTGCGCCTGGAGCGCGAAATTCGCGCCGAAGAGAACACTACCAGTCGTATCATCGACATCATCGCTCCCATCGGGAAAGGTCAGCGGGGCCTGTTGGTCTCTGCGCCGAAGAGCGGCAAGACGGTTATGCTGCAACACATCGCCCACGCCATTGCGGTAAACCATCCCGAGGCGGTACTGATCGTCATGCTGATCGACGAGCGCCCTGAAGAAGTGACCGAAATGACGCGCACCGTGCGTGGTGAAGTTGTCGCTTCCACCTTTGACGAACCCGCCAGCCGCCATGTGCAGGTCGCTGAAATGGTGATTGAGAAGGCCAAGCGCCTCACCGAGCATAAAAAAGACGTCGTCATTCTGCTCGACTCGATCACCCGCCTCGCGCGCGCCTACAACACCGTGCAACCGGCTTCTGGGAAGGTGCTGACCGGTGGCGTGGATGCCAATGCCCTGCAAAAACCCAAGCGCTTCTTCGGCGCTGCCCGCAACATTGAGGAAGGTGGCTCCCTGACCATCATCGCCACCGCACTGGTGGATACCGGCAGCCGCATGGACGAAGTGATCTACGAGGAATTCAAGGGCACCGGCAACTCGGAGATCCACCTCGACCGCAAGATGGCGGAAAAACGCGTCTATCCATCGATCAACGTCAACCGTTCCGGCACGCGCCGCGAGGAACTGCTGATGGAGAAAGACGTGTTGCAAAAGGTTTGGGTATTGCGCAAGCTGCTTTATGGCCTGGACGACCTCGAGGCCACGGAATTCCTGCTCGACAAAGTTAAGGCCACCAAGAACAACGCCGAATTCTTCGATTCAATGCGCCGCGGTTAATTGCGCCTTGATTATCGTGGCGGTGATTATCGTGGCGGTTGATTTATTCATTGCTTTTCAGGATAATGCGCAACTTTCCGCACTACTGAAGCGGGCATTTCCGGATTTAAGGACACGATCATGAGAGAAGGCATCCACCCGAAGTACAACGAGATCGAGGTGACTTGCAGCTGCGGCAACAAGTTCCTGACCCGCTCGACCAACCACAAGCCGCTGCACATCGAAGTCTGCTCGGCCTGCCATCCGTTTTATACCGGCAAGCAGAAGATCGTCGACACGGCCGGCCGTGTCGAACGCTTCCGTCAGAAATACAAGCTCCCCGCCGCCACTGCCTGATCGGCTGACGCGACAGCACAAAGGGCAGCTTCGGCTGCCTTTTCTTTTTATCCGTCATGGCCTACGCCTTCCCTTCGCCACTCGCACACAACTCACCACGCTTGCCCTTGCTTGCGCTGCTTGTGCTGGCTGGGGTCTATCTACTGACCGGCGTCACAGGGCACGATCCATGGAAAACTGAAGACGCCATCCATATCGGCATCGCCCACAGCTTTGCCACCCATGGCAACTGGCTGTTCCCGCAAGTCGCCGGTGAGCCTTGGCCGCACACCGCACCGCTCTACCACTGGCTTGCCGCCCTACTGGGTAAAACGTTTGGCGGCCTATTCAGTTTTCATGATGCAGCACGTCTCGCCACCACTCTGTTTGGCGCGTTCTTCCTCTTCACCCTTTCTGGTGCGGCGAGCTCATTGCATGGCGCGTCCGCTGGCCGTATTGCCCCGCTGCTGGCCATCGGCACCCTAGGCCTGCTGCTTCCCCTGCACGAAGCACAGCCAGCTGTTGCCGGGCTCGCATGTGCCACTCTGGCCTATTGGGGTGCGGGTCTCATCCTGCAGGGAAAAACGCACGGCGCGCTCCTGCTCGGTACCGGCATTGGTCTCGCCTTTCCCGCCCATGGCCTCGTTGGCCTGATCATGGCCATTGCCGTCCTGCCAGCGCCGATTTTTCGGCGCGACTGGAAAGCTCTCATGCTTGCCCTGGCCATTGCTCTCCCCCTGATCGCCCTTTGGCCCATGCTGCTGATGAAACACTCACCAGAATTATGGGCACTGTGGTGGCAGAACGAAAGCACCGAAGCCACGCTTGCACGCAACCTGCCCACGTTGCGCCACGCCCAACAGTTGGTCTGGGCAGCCTGGCCAGTGCTGCCGCTGGCATTCTGGAGCCTCTGGCTCCATCGTCGCCAGCCGTCGCAACTGGTGCTTCCACTACTGGGCAGCCTACTTGGGCTGAGCTGGTTCCTCTCCGGATCGACGCGCACGCTGGGCGTGCTGCCCATGCTTCCCCCTCTTATTCTGCTGGCAGCTGCCGGCGTCGACCGTTTGCGGCGCGGTGCCGCCAATGCATTCAATTGGTTCGGGGTGATGACCTTCAGCTTTATCGCCATCCTGATCTGGATCGGCGCGAGCGCACAAGCACTGGGTTGGCCCCCGAGAATCTCTAGGAATTTCGAAAAACTTGCCCCCGGTCATGAGGTTCACTATTCGCTACTCGCGCTTGCTTTTGCCATCACCCTGACGGGCGTCTGGCTGTTGCTGTGGCGGATTCCCCGGGCCAATTGGCGCGCCAGCCTGCACTGGGCCGCTGGGGCGACGCTGATGTGGGTACTGGTATCCACACTTTGGCTGTCGTGGATTGACCACAACAAGTCATATCGCCCAGTCGCCCTATCCTTGCGTGCCGCGTTGCCGCAGCAAATCGACTGCATCGAGCGAGTCAGCGTCAGCGTAGCCCAGCGCGCCTCACTCGACTACTTCGCCGGTATTCGCACGGAGCTCCCGGCACGCAAACGCAATTGCAGTTGGCGGTTGGTCATCATCGACAACAAGGATCGGGAAGTCACGACTGGCTGGCAGGAACGCTGGCAGGGTCATCGCCCCGGCGACCGCAACGAGCGCTGGTATCTTGACCAGCGCGGAAACTAGACCCTAAGAAAATTCGCGCGGTAGTACTTGAGCTCCTCGATGGATTCGTAAATATCCGCTAGGGCCTCGTGCTTGCCTCCCTTCTTCACCCCCTTGGCAATCTCCGGTGTCCAGCGCTTGCAGAGCTCCTTGAGCGTTGACACGTCAAGGTTACGGTAATGAAAATAAGCTTCCAGCTTCGGCATGTAGCGCGCCATGAAGCGGCGATCCTGGCAGATGGAATTGCCGCACATCGGCGACTTGCCTGCGGGTACATGACGCTTGAGAAAATCGAGCGCCTGCGCCTCGACTTCCGCTTCGGACAACACCGACGATTTGACCTTGTCGATCAGGCCCGACTTGCCGTGAGTCTTCTTGTTCCAGTCATCCATGCCATCAAGCACACTGTCGGCTTGATGTAAGGACCATACCGCGCTCTCGGCAACAACCTCGAGTTGCGAATTAGTGATCACCATGGCCAGTTCAATGATGCGATCA
>CAIYZZ010000298.1 GCA_903930805.1 uncultured Rhodocyclaceae bacterium
CGGCAATTTGCGCGGACGACGGTAGCAGTGCGTGATGAAGGACAAGGTGCCGTAGCGCGCAAACTACTTATCTCGCCCTCCCGCTTACCTTGACAGGGATCAAATTCCCTACGGGAAGCCAGTAGATTTGCCCCCGCGTACCGCCGGGCGACGCCTACAGCCGCTGCTCAACCCAAGCCCGGATCGAGGCAAGCGCTGCCGGTAAATGCTCTGGCTGCGTACCGCCAGCCATCGCCATATCAGGTCGACCGCCACCCTTGCCACCGACCTGCTGGGCGACAAAGTTCGCCAGTTCCCCGGCCTTGAGTTTCGCCGTGAGGTCGGCAGTCACGCCAGCGGCAATCGAGACCTTGCCGTCAGCCGTACTAGCCAGCACGATGGCGGCGGATTTGAGTTTGTTTTTCAGTTTATCCATGGTTTCGCGCAGGGCATTGGCGTCGGCACCTTCGAGCTTGGCGGCGAGTACCTTGCACCCCTTGACATCAACCGCCTGGCCGACAAGATCATCGCCCTGCGAAGCTGCAAGCTTGCTCTTGAGTGCGGCCAGTTCGCGTTCCAGTTTGCGCACCTGGTCAAGCACGGAGGCAACGCGGGCTGGCACTTCCAGCGGCAGCACTTTCAAGGTTCCGGCAACACCACCCAGCGCGGTTTCCATACTCTGCAAGTAGGCGAGTGCCTTGTCGCCGCACACCGCTTCGACACGCCGCACCCCGGCGGCCACGCCACCTTCCGCGAAGATGCTGAACAGACCGATGTCGCCGGTGCGCTGGACGTGCGTGCCACCGCAGAGTTCGCGCGAAGTGCCGATATCGAGTACCCGCACTTCATCACCGTACTTTTCGCCGAACAGCATCATCGCACCTAACTTCTGTGCCTCTGCAATCGGCAGCACGTGACACTCGCAGGCGGTATTGGCAAGAATCTCGGCGTTGACCAGATTCTCGACGCGCCGGATCTCGGTGTTGGTCATGGGCGCGTTATGGACAAAGTCAAAGCGCGTCTTGTCCGGGTCGACCTGCGAGCCTTTTTGCTGCACATGATCGCCGAGCACTTCGCGCAGGGCCCTGTGCATCAGATGGGTGGCGGAGTGGTGGCGCATGGTGCGCGCACGTGCCAGTAGGTCGACTTTCGCCGTCACGCCATTGCCGACTTTCAGCGTGCCGGTCTTGACGATGCCGTGATGGCCGAAGACGCTGGCCTGGATTTTCTGCGTGTCCTCGACAGCGAAAATGCCATGCACCGATTGCAGCGCACCGCGGTCGCCGCACTGCCCGCCTGACTCGGCATAAAAAGGGGTGTCGTCGAGCACGACCACGCCCAGATCGCCTTCGTTGAGCTGATTGACCGCAACACCAGCCTTGTAGAGGGCCAGCACATTACCGGACTTCTCCATTGTGTCGTAGCCGTGGAAGGCTGTCGCCGGGCCGTCATATTCGAGTGCGGTAGCCATCCTGAACTTGCCGGCGGCACGCGCCTGCTCCTTTTGGTGGGCCATCGCGGCATCGAAGGTGGCGGCATCAACTGTCACGCCGCGCTCGCGGCAGACATCCGCTGTCAGGTCGAGCGGGAAGCCAAAAGTGTCATGCAGCTTGAAGGCTGTCTCGCCATTGAAGATTTTGCAATCGTTCCGGGTCATCTCGGCCAGATCGGCTTCGAGGATCGCCATGCCATGCTCGATGGTGGCAAAAAAGCGCTCTTCCTCGAGTTTGAGCATGTCCGTTATTCTGCCCTGCTGCTTTGTCAATTCGGGATAGGCCGCGCCCATCTCGGCGACCAGATCTGGCACCAGCGTGTGGAAGAAGGGCACGCGCACACCGAGCTTATAGCCATGGCGAATGGCACGACGGATAATGCGGCGCAGGACGAAACCGCGTCCTTCATTACCGGGAATCACGCCGTCGGCGAGCAGGAAAGCACAAGCGCGAATGTGGTCGGCCAGCACGCGCAGGCTGGGAAAAGCCAAGTCGGATGTCGCGGTGGCTCGGGCGGCGGCGCGCACCAGATTCTGCATCAGGTCGACTTCGTAGTTGCTATGCACGTGTTGCAAGACGGCCGAGATGCGCTCCAAGCCCATGCCGGTGTCGACCGAAGGCTTGGGGAGCGGGTGCATCACACCCTGCTCATCACGATTGAACTGCATGAAGACGTTGTTCCAGATCTCGATATAGCGGTCGCCATCTTCCTCGGGCGAACCGGGCGGGCCGCCGGGAATCTCCGGGCCGTGGTCGTAGAATATCTCGGTACAGGGGCCGCAGGGGCCGGTGTCACCCATCATCCAAAAG
>CAIYZZ010000299.1 GCA_903930805.1 uncultured Rhodocyclaceae bacterium
ACTGATTTTCTGCGAGGTTGGTTCCTGAGCCAGTGCCGACAACGCCCAGAGGGTCGCTGCGAGCATCATTGCCACCCATTTCATCATCGCTTTTTCCCTATTTCGCGCCATGCAAATATTTTTACTAAGCAGACCGGATATTCCGCTGCCTTCTTTATTCCTCATGCGCTCTGAGCGCGAGTGTAACGCATGGCGATCTACGACAGCAAAGGCCGTTTCTGTAGTCTGTCAAGCTGCTTCCAAAATGAGCCGGTCAATTGAATGGCGCAACAAGAAGCACAGCGAACGACAGGAACAGCCGGGGCCTGCCTACCTTCTGAACTGATATCTAGCCGTTGGAACGTTAGTTCCACCCCTGTCACCTCCCATTCCCATTCCCATTCCCATTCCCATGTCATCGTCAATGACCGGAACCAAGACTGCTTTGCAGGTATAGAGGCCGAGTAAATAGGTGACCACGAATATCTCGCCGTCCCGCCAGCGCCGACTTTTCCAGAGTATTGCGGCTGAGCCTTACCGCAAACTCAGGATCGGCCAGCCATGCTGGCTGGCATGGGCGCGCAGGGTGTCGTCGGGATCGACCGCCACCGGGTGGCTGACCATTGCCAGGAGTGGCAGATCGTTGAGCGAGTCGCTGTAGAAGGTGCTCTGCTCAAAGGTTCCCCACCACAGGCCGAGCGATTCGAGCCAGGCTTCCACCCGCTCGATTTTGCCCGCGCGAAAGGCTGGTGTGCCGCGCGGTGCGCCAGTGAAATGGCCATTTTCGTGGGCGGGAACGGTGGCGACGAGATGGGGAATGCCGAATTCTCGGCAGATCGGCCCGGTGACGAAGCTGTTGGTGGCGGTGACAATGGCGCAGAGATCGCCGTCTGCCAGATGCCGGTCGACCAGCGCTCGTGCGGTTGTGCCGATCAGCGGCCGAATGCGCGTCGCCATGAATTCGCGGTGCCATGAATCGAGTTCTGCGCGCGGGTGGCGCGACAAGGGCGCGAGCTGAAATTCGAGGAAGGCGTGGATGTCGAGCGTGCCGGCCTTGTACTCATCGTAGAACGCCTGGTTCATCGCTTCGTGCACCTCGCGGTCGAGTACGCCTTTGCCGATGAGGAATTGCGCCCACTCGAAGTCAGAGTCACCGGAGAGCAGGGTGTTGTCGAGGTCAAACAGGGCCAGATTCATTTTCTGTGGGGACGAGTTGGAGTTGCAGGGCTTCTTTCAAGAGCGGTAGCGAAGCGGGGCGCTGGCGTTCCAGTGTGGCGCGGTCAAGATGGTCGAGTACTGCCATCAGCGAGGGCAAGTCGCGGCGACCGTGGCTGAGCAGATAGCGCACCAGGCCGTCATCGACGCGCAAGCCGCGTTCCAGCGCGTGGCGGCGCAGGGCAGCGGCCTTCTGCTCATCGTTGAGGGTTTTGACCCCGTAGATCAGCGCCTGGCCGATGCGCGTGCGCAGATCTTCGCGTAACTTGAGTTTCAGTGGCGGCTTGCGGCCGGCGAGCAAGAGACCGAGGCCAATGACGCGCGCCGTATTGAAGATACGGAATAGCGCAATCTGCGCTTCGTCGTCGAGGGCATCGACCCCATCAACAATCAAAAGGCCGCCGGGCGGGGCGGTGAAAGCCGTGGCGGCTGGATTCGTCAGGAGAAGGGCGGGGCGTCGCCGCAGCGCCAGGGTGGCACTAGCCGTCAGCAAATGGCTTTTGCCGCAACCGTCCGGTCCCCATAGATAAACGGCATCGAAACAGCCAGGTTCGGCCAGCATGCGTAGCCGCCCCAGCAATTCCTGGTTTTCGCCAACGACGTAGTTATCGAGGCTGGGAGCCTGGGTAGGCAGAAGGTCGAGCAGCAGTTGGGTCAAGGTAGCGGGGACGATTCCGGTAAAATCCGCGCCTGCTTCACGCGGCAATGCAGAACAGTGCGAATTATCGCCGTAAATCCACCTTTCAGCCTTGGCTTCCACCATGAACACATCTACTTCCACCGCCATGACCTACCGCGACGCAGGGGTCGACATCGACGCCGGCGACGCGCTGGTCGAACGTATCAAGCCCGCTGCCCGCCGTACTATGCGCCCCGAAGTGCTGGGCGGCATTGGTGGCTTTGGTGCGCTGTTTGAGATATCAAAAAAATATCGTGAACCGGTACTGGTTTCCGGTACGGATGGCGTTGGTACCAAGTTGAAACTGGCTTTCGAATTCAATCGTCACGATACCGTGGGGCAGGATTTGGTGGCGATGAGCGTGAATGACATCCTCGTGCAGGGTGCCGAACCGCTGTTTTTCCTCGATTACTTTGCCTGCGGCAAGCTCGATGTGGCAACCGCCGCGACGGTCATCGAGGGCATTGCCAAGGGCTGCGAACTGGCTGGCTGCGCTCTCATCGGTGGCGAAACGGCCGAGATGCCTGACATGTATCCGGCCGGTGAGTACGATCTGGCTGGTTTCGCTGTTGGCGCGGTGGAGAAATCAAAAATTATCGACGGCAAATCCATTGCGCCGGGAGATGTGGTTCTGGGGTTGGCCTCTTCCGGCGCTCACTCCAACGGCTACTCATTGATCCGCCGCATCGTGGCGCGCGCCAAGCCTGATCTGACCGGCGATTTCCATGGTCGCCCGTTTGCCGATGCGCTGATCGCCCCGACGCGCATCTACGTCAAATCGATGCTCACGTTGATGGCGTCCGTGACGGTGAAGGGCATGGCCCACATCACCGGCGGCGGCATCACCGGCAACGTACCACGCGTCCTGCCCGATAACGTCACCGCCGTGCTTGGCAAGTCGGCCTGGCCACTGCCACCGCTATTCCAGTGGCTGCAACGCGAGGGCAATGTGGCCGATGAGGAAATGCATCGCGTCTTCAACTGCGGCATCGGTATGGTGGTGGTGCTGGCTGCTGCCGATGCAGCCAAGGCAACCGAGCTGCTGACGGCGTCGGGCGAAACGGTTTATGCGCTCGGTCGCATCGAAGCCCGGCAGGCCGGCCAGGAACAAACCATCGTCCGTTAAGGTGAGGACGATCGCAGACGCCGTCCCGCCAGAGCCGACTTTTTTAGCTGCCCAGACGGGCGCGTTCTTCGCGCTGCACATCGGTGATGAAGCGCTGAAGCTGGTGCTCCATGGTATGGCTGAGCTTGGCGAACTGACAACCAATGCGTCCGGAAACCTTGCCGCCTCGTTGCACTTCGCTACTGTTGCGCACTTCCAGGTCGACTTCGAGCGTGCCGATACCTTTGAGTTCGATGCGAGCACGCGGCAACACCTGGCCGTTTTCGAAGGGCAGCTTGCCCCCCGGCAGTTCTGCCGCGATGCCGCCGATGCTGATATCGACGACCGATAGTTGCATGGTCGGGCCCTCTTCCCGCCGGATGATGCAGGGCGGTCGTCGTGTCATCGGCAATACCATCCGGAAAAATTCACGCCGCTGCAGGCGCGTGTAGTGATCCGGCAGGCGCGTGGAAAAGGCGGGCCGCTTCTTGTAAATGGTTTCATAGATCGGGCCGGTCATGAACTGGTTCTTCACGCCATGGGGCGAGCAGACGAAGAAGTTGCGATCGCTTTGCATCAGCTTGCGGTTGGAGATTTCGCTGCCGCCCCAGTCGAAGATCAGCATGTTCTCGACCTCGGCGACATCCAGCAGCACCGTGAGCACGGTTTCGCTACCCTCGTGGAATATCACGCTGATCCGCTCGCCGTCATTGATGAGTTGGTGAAGATAAAACAGAATCTCGCGTCGGTTGTTGGTGGTGAACTTCTCGAGTTCATCCGCAGTGATGGTCTGATTGGTCATGCCTGATTTTCTGTTCAGCCCCGAGTGACAGGGGCGAGGTGGTCGTTGATTTTTCCCAGTATTTTCGCAGCAGTTGCCGATTCCGCCAAATCGAATTCCATATCGAGTGTGCCGGAGTCGTGGAAAGCCCGCATCCAGGTGAGCTGACGCTTGGCGAACTGGCGCGTGGCAAAGGTGCCGCGATCTGCCAGTTCGGCTGCCGGCAGTTGGTTTTCCAACATTTGCCAGACCTGGCGATAGCCAACGCAGCGCATCGATGGCAAGTCGAGAGAAAGCCGGTACTTCGCCCGCAGACGTTCAACTTCATCCACCAATCCGCTACCGAGCATCGTGCGAAAACGCCGGGCGATTCGCTCGTGCAGGATCTTTCGTTCCGGTGTGGCCAGAGCGATGGTCAGTAGCCGGTAGGGCAGGGTACTTTTCTGCTGGCGCTGCCAGAAATCGCCGAGTGGTTTGCCGGTAAGGCGAAGTACCTCGATGGCACGCTGGATGCGCTGGGCATCGGTGGGTGCCAGGCGCGACGCCGTTACGGGGTCCAGCAGCGCGAGTTCGGCATGCAGGGCGGGCCAGCCGCAGGTGGCGGCCTCAGTGTCGATGATGGCGCGCAGTGTGGGATCGGCCGGCGGCAGATCGGCCAGGCCTTCGGTCAGCGCCTTGAAATAAAGCATGGTGCCGCCAACCAACAGTGGCACATGACCGCGTGCGGTAATTTCCGCCATGACCTGTAGCGCATCAGTACGGAACTGTGCCGCCGAATAGCGTTCTTCCGGTGTGATGAGGTCGATCAAGTGGTGGGGAAAGCGGGCCAGCGTTGCGCGGTCGGGTTTGGCCGTTCCGATGTCCATGCCTAGGAACACTTGCGCCGAATCCAGGCTGACGATTTCGACAGGAAAGTGCTGCGCGATGGCGAGCGCCAGGTCGGTCTTGCCGCTGGCGGTGGGGCCGATGAGGCAGAGGGCGGGCGGGAGTCGGTTGCTCAAGGCTGAATAGTGTGAGGGTAAATGAAATCGGCCAGACGCTCTTCCGCTTGATGCGGAGTCATGTCTGGCCGACACACCGATTGTCGTACCGGCAGTTATTTGACGGATTTCAGATAGGTGATGAAACTTCCCTTTTCGTAAGCGCTGCAATCTCTGTCATGGAGATCCATGCAATGGTCAGTAAAGTTTTTCTCAACTTTTTGGACATTGATAAAGCGCTCGGGATTTACCGCCGGTGCCAGGGGCATGATCGGACTCTTGGTCTGGATGTGTTTCCCTTCTTTTTTCGGATCTTCAGTATGGCAACCCGAGCATGTGAAGTCTTTCGACTGCCAGGTGCGCCGAACGAGATAAAACTCACGCCCAGCCCCTGCGGAGAACGGCTTGTCGGAGATTGCTCCCCGTCCTTTCTCCTCCTTGAATTCAACCTTGGCTTTTTCGGTATAGGTTGCAAGGAGCTTATTCATGACCTCTGACTGCTGCGTAGTAATTTCGGCATGAACCGGAACGGTGACGAAGCCAGCCAACGCCAGCAAAAAGTACGGTTTCTTCATTTCAGCTCCTACTTTCGATGGATTACGTTAGTTTGAGAACATGTTATTCAAAACCATGAAGAGGCCAAGAAGAATGATACTGATCAATAAACGATTCAAAATCACTTTCCATCAATTCGACCAGATCGAATGCGTGCCCGCCCAGATCAGCGTCAGCGCATGAACAGACGGTCGAGTTCGGCGAGCGATACTGGGAGATGACGAAATCAGCCGAGCAATTCTAACGGAAGCATCGATTTCCGCCGCAGGTGCAAAGTGCATGCGACAATGCTGTAGCATCATCCAACCCTAACCCGGAGGAGCATCATGGCTACTATTTCGTGCAAAGACATTAGCAATGACTTACGCGTTATTACCGTTTCCGAGCGCCTGGATCTTCAGGGTACCGAAAAAGTTGAGCGGTCCTTTGCTTCCCTGACGAAAACTGGGCAGCAAAACATCATCGTTGATCTTTCCGGTGTGACCTTCCTTTCTTCCGTTGGCATTCGTATGCTAATTGCAAGTGGCAAGGCACTGAAGGAGGTGGGGGGCCGCATGGTGCTGGTGGTGGGTGTCAATGCGTCAGTGATCAAGACGCTCAAGATAACGTGCGTCGGCGCCATTCTGCCGATGTTTGAAAAATTCGCGGAGGCTGAGGCGGCTTTGAAATCCTGAAGCAGAATGTCCTCAACGAGTGCGGCGCAGATCTGTACGCTTTCTATCAAGGCTGATCCAGCAGAATTCCGTCGGGCGTCGCTATGGCTTGAGGAGATGGGTAGCGAACATAATGTGCCAACTGACGAAATCACGCGGCTTGATCTCTGCCTGAATGAATCCCTGGCCAACGTGCTGGAGCACGGCGGACCCGGAGCCGGACAGTCGAATATTTTCCTTGAGCTGAAGCTTGGCAACAGTTGTAGTGTTTGCACTGCCCGACTGACGGTGACTGATGCAGGAAGGATCTTCAATCCGCTCGATCATGTCACCCGGCCGCCGCCCGAAAACCTTGAGGAAGCACTTCCCGGGGGGCTGGGAATTGCGATGATGCGAATCCATTCCGATCAATTTGAATACCAGTTGATTGAAGGGCGGAATCAGCTTGCATTTTCAGTCAACTGGCCATCCGGTGCGACGGACTCGGCACCCCAGCCCGGAACGTTTCAGTCGCAAGCCTTCAGGCGCGAAGCCGAAAGGCGAATGCATGATAGTGGTGCCGATGAACCGGCTACGGGAGAAAGTTCCCGGCGTGGGAATGAACGACGCATTCTCGGCATACGCTGGATACCGATGTTCCGCGACGTTGATGAAGATGTCCTTGATCAGGTCCTGGCAGAAACCGAAGTCTTGTTGCTACCAGCCGGGACTCCATTACTCAAACCCGGCGAACATAATCATAACGTTTTCATCCTACTGTCGGGAGAGGTTACGGCCAACCCAGACAGAAATCTTGATGCAAATTCCGCCATTCCAATAGCACCCGGCCAATGCATTGGGGAATTGTCGGCGATTGATGGAAAAGTGGCGTCTGCTTTGGTCCTTGCCGAGACGGATGCGCGCGTGCTCAAGTTATCGAGGGAGGTATTCTGGAACCGGCTCATGGCTCTGCCGGGCGTGGCGGGGAACCTCATGATCACTCTCGCCGAACGGATGCGCCGCACCAGCGAGTCGGCCTTGAAGGCGCAGCGGGAGCAGATGGAGTTGATTCACCTCCGAAAAGAGCTCGATGTCGCCCGCCAGTTGCAGCTCAGCATGCTGCCCCTGCAGCGCCCCATGTTTCCGGATCGTCAGGATGTCGAGGTGTGTGGTTTCATGGAGCCGGCTTCAAGTGTTGGAGGCGACCTTTTCGATGCTTTTTTCATCAGCCACGGGTGTCTGTTTTTTTGCATTGGTGATGTCTCCGGCCACGGTGTCGCCTCGGCACTGTTCATGGCACGCACCATCGGCTTGCTGCGGATCCTGGCAATGAGCATTCGCGATCCCGACCAACTGTTGGCCGAACTCAACGAGCGGCTTTGCGTCGGCAACGACACCAATATATTCGTCACCCTGTTTTGCGGCGTGCTCGACATAAACTCAGGCCAGTTGACTTATTCCAATGGAGGTCATTGTGCGCCCGTGTTACGCAAGGGTGGCATCAGCGCCCCCTTGCCGCTGCCGATCGGGCCTTTGATCGGTGTCTTCGAGGACATCAGCTTCAGCACACTGAGTCTGACGCTCGATCCGGGTGATACGCTTTTTTGCTACACCGACGGTGTTACCGAAGCACAGACTACAGAAGGTGAAGAGTTCACAGAGGAGCGCTGCCTGCCCTTGCTCGATGCGGTGGGCATGTTTCCTCTACCGGAAATGCTGGATGCCATCCGCCGCGAAGTCGGCATGTTTACCGGTATTCCCATGCTTGAAGACGATTGCACCATGCTGGCGTTACGGCGACCAGCGACAACTATTTAAGATTCAAAATCATTTCTTCATCAATTCAACCAGATCGAACGCGTGCCCGCCGGGATCAGCGTCCGCGCATGAACAGGCGGTCAAGTTCGGCGAGCGAGAGTTGCACCCAGGTTGGCCGGCCGTGGTTGCACTGGTCGGCGCGCTCGGTGGCTTCCAGGAC
>CAIYZZ010000300.1 GCA_903930805.1 uncultured Rhodocyclaceae bacterium
CGACTACCTTGCCGAAGGTCGACAGGTCGGGCGTGATGCCGTACAGACCTTGAGCCGAAGCGGGGCCGACGCGGAAGCCGGTCATTACCTCGTCGAAGATCAGCACTGCGCCATGCTTTGTGCACAGTTCGCGCATCGCCTGGAGAAATTCGGGTTTGGGTGCGATCAGGTTCATGTTGCCGGCTACCGGCTCGACGATCACGCAGGCGACGCCGTCACCGTGCTTGGCGAAGGCATCGCGCAATTGTTGCGCATCGTTGTAGTCGAGCACCAACGTGTGCTGTGCCAGGTCGGCCGGCACGCCGGACGACGACGGATTACCGAAGGTGAGCATGCCAGAGCCGGCTTTCACCAGCAGACTGTCGGCATGGCCGTGGTAGCAACCTTCAAACTTGATGAGGGTATCGCGGCCGGTAAAGCCGCGCGCGAGGCGAATGGCGCTCATCGTTGCCTCAGTGCCCGAGGACACCAGCCGCACCATCTCCATGCTCGGCACGCGCTCTACCAGCAGTTCGGCGAGCTCTATCTCGCCTTCAGTCGGTGCGCCGAACGACAAACCTTTGGCGGCGGCCTCCTGCACGGCGCGTACGGTGTCGGGGTCGGCATGGCCAAGGATCAGTGGCCCCCAAGAGCCGACATAGTCGATGTAACGCTTGCCGTCCGCATCCCAGACATAAGCGCCTTCGCCCCTAGCGAAAAAGCGTGGCGTACCGCCGACGGAGCGGAAAGCGCGCACCGGCGAATTGACGCCGCCGGGAATGGTTTTTTGGGCACGGGCAAACAGGTCTTCATTGCGGGTCATCGGGGTTCCCTAAAAAGTCGGCGCTGGCGGGACGGCCCTACACAAGGCTTCCCCGCCGCAACTTACAGATGCTTGAACAGCTTCTGGAATTTTTCCGTCTGGCTCTTGATGTCCATGGCGTCGAACAGGTCGGACAAAACTGCCAGCATGTCGGCACCGGCGGCGAGTACCTGCGGGGCATTGCGGGTGGTAATACCGCCGATCGCTACCACTGGCACCTTGAAGCGTTTTTTTGCCTCAGTGAGGGTTTCGAGCGAGGCGCGCGTCGCCTGTGGCTTGCTGGCGGAAGCGAACACGCTGCCGACGGCAATGTAGTCGGCGCCCGCCGCCACTGCCGCATCGGCAGCCGCGAGATCATCGTAGCAGGACACGCCGAGGATGCGTTTCGATCCCAGTGCGTTGCGCGCCGTGGCCAAGCCGCCGCCGATGATATCGTCGCGGCCGAGGTGTGCGCCATCGGCACCGATTTCGACCGCCAGCCAGACGTCGTCATTGATGATCAGTTTTGCGCCGTGGGCGCGGCAGACGCGCAGCAACTCGGCGGCCTGGGCGCGTCGCAGCGGGGCGGGGGCAATCTTGTTGCGGTATTGCACCCACTTGACGCCGCCTTTGAGTGCGCTTTCGACCAGTGCCGACAGGCGCGGCAGCAGGTTGTCGTCCGGTGTCAGGGCGTAGAGACCGTGGAGGGAAGGGTTGGCTTCAGCCGACGCGGGCATTATTCACCTCCAGCAAAGGTTCGGCGTGCGGGCTAGGAGCACGCCATAGACGGTGCGGCACATACTGGCCCATGCCCGGCCGAAAACCGGTGGCCAGGCTGTGCCAAGTGTAATGCTGGGCGGCGCGCACTGCTTCCGGCAGCGCCTGACCCCAGGCGAGGTTGGCGGCGATGGCCGAGGCTAATGTACAGCCGGAGCCATGATAGCTGCCGGGCAGCCGTTCCCATTCGTCGTGGCGCAGGGGACCGTGGGAGCCGAACAAGGTATTGATAACGCGCGGGCTATGTTCATGGGTACCCGTCACCAGCACATGAGCGCAGCCTGCGCCGATCAACCGGCGCGCACAGGCGGGCAGGCTCAGATTTTCCTGGCTCGAACCACCCAGTTCCTGCGCCATGCGGCGTGCCTCGAGGCTGTTGGGGGTAAGGATGTCGGTGAGCGGCAGCAGCAGCTCGATCATCGCACTGATGGTGTCTTCGTCGGCAAAGGCGTCACCCCGTCCCGAGGCCAGCACGGGGTCGAATACCACCGGTGTGTCGGGATAGTCGGAAAGCACCTCAGCCACAGCGGTGATCGCTTCGATGCTGCCGAGCATGCCGAGCTTGAAGGCCGCAACCGGTATGTCCTCGAGCAGCGCGCGCGCCTGATCGGCGACCCAGCCACCCTCTATGGGCAGCATGTCCTCCACGCCCGTGGTGTCTTGCACCGTCAGCGCGGTGACCACCGTCAGCGGGTGGCAGCCATGCGCGGCCAGTGTCAGCAGGTCAGCTTGCAATCCGGCACCGCAGGTGGGGTCGGAGGCGGCGAACGTCATGACGACAGGTGGCACAATAGCAGACGGGTGACGTAGCGAAATGCTGGGCATGGAATGTCTAATGGTATTGCGGTAAGGGGCTTGCGGTATGATGCTGACGATTCTAACCGAAAGCCTCCAACCCAAAACCGAAGGGTCGATTTCAGCAAAATGAACGGCAAGTCGCAAGGTATGCACGACCTACAAGGTCTCAGGGTGATGGTGATCGACGATTCGAACACCATCCGCAAAAGCGCCGAACTCTTCCTCGCCGAGGCGGGTTGCCAGGTACTGCTGGCCGAGGATGGTTTCGACGCCCTGGCCAAAATTGCCGACCATGCACCGCACGTGGTGTTTTGCGACATCCTCATGCCGCGCCTTGACGGCTACCAGACCTGCACCCTGATCAAGAAGAACCCGCGCTTCGCCGCAACGCCGGTGATCATGCTGTCGTCGAAAGATGGTCTGTTCGACCGTGCGCGCGGTCGGCTGGCCGGTTCGGACGAATACCTCACCAAGCCTTTTACCCGCGACACGCTGCTCCAGGCAGTTGCGACCTACGCCCGGCCAGTCTGACCCATGCCAATCCAGCGCATTCTCATCGTCGACGACTCGCCCGTGGAACGCCACATTCTCACCGAGGTACTGACGGGCAACGGCTATGCCGTTTCCATTGCCACCGACGGCACCCAGGGTGTCGAGGCGGCCAGGCGCGAACAGCCCGACCTCATCATCATGGACGTGGTGATGCCCGGCATGAACGGTTTCCAGGCCACCCGCGCGCTCAATCGCGACGAGACCACGCGGCATATCCCGGTGATCCTGTGCACCACCAAGAACGAAGAGACCGACAAGATCTGGGGTATGCGCCAGGGCGCGCAGGACTACGTCACCAAGCCGATCGACCCAGCTACCCTGCTGGCCAAGATCGCCGCGCTGGGTTAGTCAGTCCCATGGCCAAGCGCATCGATCTGCGCGCCTACCAGGAAAGTATTGCCAGCCGGCTGGCCGCTGCTCAGGCTGGCGGTGGGGTGCCTGCGCTGCTCGGTTTCGCGGCGGGTGAGGTACGCTGGCTGATCGATCTGCCAGCGGCCGGCGAGGTGTTGCCACTGCCGGCGCTGACCGCCGTGCCATTGACGCAGGCGTGGTTCGCCGGACTGGCCAACGTGCATGGTGAATTGCAATCGGTGGTCGATTTCTCGGTGTTTTGCGGCGGGTCGCCGACGCCGCGCGATGCGGCAGCCCGCATTTTGCGTGTCGGTACGCGCCACGGCATCAATGCGGCCCTGCTGGTCACCCGCGTGCATGGCCTCAAGCGCAGCGACTCACTGTTTGCCGCCGAGGCGGATGGCACGCCCGCGCCCGCCTGGCACGGCGAGGTGTTTACCGATACTCAGGGGCAGCACTGGACACATCTGGAACTCGACCAGTTGCTCGCCGATTCCCGTTTTCTCGATGCCGCCTTGCCGGAGAACCTGTAATGGCCCTCAGTTTCAAGCTGCCCACGCTTAACAAGACTGCGACGCCGACCAAACGCGGACTTTCGCTCGGCCTCGAATTGCAGATTCTCGGCACGACATTCCTGCTGTTTCTGGTCATTGCCACTTACATCGTCTTTGTCGACAGTCGTACTGCCAGCTATACCGCCGCCTACATCGCCGGCACCGGGCAGCTACGCACGCTCAATCAGCAGATCGGCAAGGCCACCTGGGCGGCCATGGCGGCGGGTGACGCAGCAGGGCTCAAAGAACTGGCGCAGGCGCGTGATAATTTCAACCTTACGCTCAACCGCCTGACCACCGGCGGCGATTTCGAGGGCAGCGTCATTCCACCCACCGGTGAGCAGGGGCGTGCCGCGCTTGATAATTTGCGTACAACCTGGAATACCCACGAACGAAATATTGCACTGCTGGTGGCCCATGATGCGCAGATGGCAAGCATTGCCGCCGGGCAGGCACCGCCGACCCTCGTTGCCGATGCCGCCGCCGCCCTGCTGAAAGATAGCGCCACGCTCGATGCCGCAGCGGCACGCCTGAGCCAGGACTATGCCCGTGCGCTCGAGGGCCGCGAGTTGCGTACCGGCATCGCTACCGTGCTGGGTTCGCTGGCCCTTGGCCTTCTGGTGTTGATGTTCAAGGTGTTCAACGACGACGCCACGGCACGCCAGGCGGAGACCGAACGCCAGCGCCGCGTTGCCGAGGCGGCGAAAGATGCCACGCAGGAGGCCATCCTGCGGCTGATGAACGAGATGGGCGACCTCGCCGGCGGCGACCTCACTACCCGCGCCACCGTGACCGAGGACATCACCGGTGCCATTGCCGATTCGGTGAACTACACTATCGAAGAATTGGCCGTGCTGGTGAAACGCATCAACGACGCTGCGCATCGTGTAGATGGCGCGACACGCGACGCCCAGGCCACCTCTGAAACCTTGCTAACTGCTTCCGACCGGCAGTCAGGGGAGATCCGTGCCGCCGGCGGGCAGGTCAACGCACTGGCGGATTCGCTGTACGGTGTTTCCAACCGCGCGGGCGAAACGGCAGACGTTGCGCGTTCTTCGCTGACCGCCGCCGACAAGGGCGATGCCGCCGTGTCTGCGGCCATCGTCGGCATGAATGATATTCGCGGCCAGATTCAGGAAACCTCGAAACGTATCAAAAGGCTGGGCGAATCCTCGCAGGAGATCGGCGAGATCGTCGAGCTGATTTCGGACATTACCGAGCAGACCAACGTGCTGGCGCTGAACGCCGCCATCCAGGCCGCCAGCGCGGGTGTCGCCGGCCGCGGGTTTGCTGTGGTGGCCGAGGAAGTGCAGCGACTGGCGGAGCGCTCCGGTGAGGCGACGCGCGAAATCGCCGCCATCGTCAAGGTTATTCAGGCGGACACCCACGATGCGGTAGCGGCAATGGAGCACTCGACCCTTGGCGTTGTCGAGGGCGCACGCCGTTCCGCTGCCGCCGGCCAGGCACTCGCCGAAATTCGCGAAGTAACGACG
>CAIYZZ010000301.1 GCA_903930805.1 uncultured Rhodocyclaceae bacterium
CATCTCGCTCTTGTTGCCAGTGGTCAGCACCAGGCGGCCAGTGCGATTGGAAAGCGCCATCAGCAGCAGACCGCGGATGCGCGCCTGGAGGTTTTCGTCAGTCGTATCCCAGGCCGGCTTTTCGCCTAGCACCGCAAAAGTCGGCGCCAGCGTGACGGCAAACTGCTCCATCGCGGCGGCAATTGAAATCTCGTCGTATTGAACACCCAGACATCGGATCATCTCGCGCGAGTCGTCCAAACTCATCTGCGCCGTCCAGGGCGAGGGCATCATCACCGCACGCACCTGGTCGGCACCCAGCGCATCGACGGCAATCGCCAGCGTCAGGGCAGAATCAATACCACCCGAGAGGCCAATGATGGCGCCGGGAAAACCATTCTTGCCGAGGTAATCGCGCACGCCCAGCACCAGCGCGTCATAGACCTCAGCTTCGAGGGACCGCGCGGCTGATTGCGCGCCCGGCAGGATATGGCCATCCTTGATTTCGACAAGGGTCAGCACTTCGGCATAGGCCGGTAGTTGATGTGCCAATCGCCCTGCGGCATCGAGAGCGAAGGACGCCCCATCGAACACCAGTTCATCCTGACCTCCCACCATGTTGCAGTAGATCGCCGGCATGCCGGTTTCGGCGATGCGCTGCCTCAGGGTGGCATGGCGGGTCATCTGCTTGTTCATGTGATAGGGCGAAGCGTTGAGCACCAGCAACAATTCGGCACCGGCTTCCCGGGCCGCCTTGGCCGGTCCCGCTTCCCAGACATCGGCGCAGATATTGACGCCGCAGCGTACGCCCTTGATCTCGAACACGCCGGGCGCCGTGCCGGCTTTGAAGTAGCGCCCCTCGTCGAAGACTTCGTAGGTCGGCAAACGATGTTTGTGGTAGGTAGCCTCGACACGACCGTCGCGCAGGAATGACGCGGCGTTGTAGCGCACGTTGCCATCCGCTGCGGGATGCCCAACGATTGCCGGCAGCGGTAGCCGCCCGAGTTGATCGGCCAGCGCCGACAATTCCCGGGCGCAGGCCCGATAGAAATCCGGGCGCAGCAGCAGGTCTTCTGGCGGATAACCACAGAGCGCCAATTCGGGTGTCAGCAGCAGGTCGGCACCCTGCGCATGGGCAGTCACGGCGGCAGCCAGGATGCGCGCCGCGTTGTCGGCGACAGCGCCAACCGTACAGTTGATCTGCGCGACGGCAACTTTCAATCCGGCCACGCTATTTACCCAGCTTGCCGAGAATGCGGCCATCCGCACTACAGAACCAGAGGGTTTCGAGCCGCCCCATGTAGTAGCGATTCTTCAGCGTCAGGTCGACTGGTTGCGAGGGAATGGCACGCCAGTAAGTCGTGCTATCCGTCCGGCGCGGTGCGGTATAGCGGCCACGCGCCACCAGTTGGAACTTTTCGGTGTCGGCTGCCGAAATCTCGACCGCAAAGCCGCCGTCCGCATCGTTGCGCGCATAAAACTCGTAAGGATTATCGAAGGCGAAGTAGTAGGCGTCGCGTCGCGTGAATTTGATCTGGAAGCTGCCATAGGCCGGATCAGATTCAAGGCGCGGCGGTGAAGTTTCGGTTTCACGCTGGCCGAGCGGCAGATATTTGTAGCGGTAATAATCCTCGCGCGCCTGGTCTGCCTCGGGATGCCAGTTCCAGCCTTCCGTGACATCATTGCGTCCCATGCGATAGGTGAGGCGAACACGGTGGTCGGCGGCGAGGCGCTCGA
>CAIYZZ010000302.1 GCA_903930805.1 uncultured Rhodocyclaceae bacterium
GCGCCGCCGGACCGCCGACGAATGCGGCCGCCTGCCGCGCAAAGGGGCTCTGCTTGAGATTCACATGCAGGATCGAAGCAACCTCGGCCAGATCTTCCACCGCCTTTTCAATGCTCTCCTGCAACTGGCGCTCGTTCATTTGCAGGCTGCTGCCGAAACGCTGAGAGATTTTTGCCAGTGCCTTGCCGCGTTGCTCGACCGGCGTTGAAGAAAGCACGCCGCACATCTCGTTGGCAAATCCGGAAACGATACGCAAGGCCTCTTCGACGGTATTAGGCTTCTTGACTTCACCGGCGGGCAGTCGCCGCATGCTGTCGATGATATTCGACGGGAACCCCCAGTTGCGGGCAATGCCGATACCCATGTCCTCGAACGAGATGCCGAGCACCTGTGCCGAGGCGGCCGTTTCGGAAAGTTTCTTGAACGTCACCAACTTGCTGATTTCCTCGACTTCCTCCGCAAAGTAGTATTGCGCCAGCAGTTGCCCAAGACCGTGAAACAGCGCACAAATAAAAGACTCCTCGCCCTGGCGGCGCAGCAACCCGCTATGGCTACTTTCCCGCGCCAGCAGGCCGGCCAGATTGGCGCGCAGGAAGGCTTCCTTCAAATCCTTTGCATTCGCCTTGTCCTGCAGGTGTTCAAAGAGCAGGACGGTGATGGCAATATTGCGAATGGTGTCGAAGCCCAGCACGATCACCGCGCGTGACACGGTGCTGATGTTGCCGCCCCCGGCCTGACGATAGAAGGCCGAGTTAACCAGGCGCAGAATCTTGTTGGTCAGCGCGTAGTCTTTGAGGATCGTGTTCGACAGCGAGTTGACGCTCTCCCCTTCGGAAGCGGTGAGCTTGTTGATCGCCGACACCGAATCTGAGAGCGCGGGAAAATCCGACTTGTGACGCATGCGCCGCAGCAAAAATTCCAGCGTGTCCTTTTGCGCGATGGCGGATTGGCCTTCGGCACGATCGGCTTCGCCCTCGCTCAGGTAGTCGGTCAGGGCTTCGCACAATTCGGTGGCGCTGGCATAGCGCATCGCCGGATCGAGTGCACAGGCGCGCAGAATAATGCCGCCGAGCTTCGGATCAATGGCCGGCCCGGGGGGCGACGCCGGCAACACTACCGCCTCGGTCGCAATACGGTAAAGGATGGATTCGACCGGGCCGCCATCGAAGACGCGTGTGCCGGTAAGCATTTCGAGCAGCACGAGGCCTGCGGCAAACACATCGACCTGCGGACTGACACGTTGCAGGGTGACATATTCGGGTGCCATGTAGGCGGGCGTGCCCGTCAGAATTTCCGCTTTTGCACCAATTTCCGGCGCATGATCGGACAGGCGGGTGGCAATGCCGAAATCCATCACGCGCGGTGCGCCGTCACGCGCATCGATCAAAATATTCGACGGCTTGAGATCGCGGTGGATGATGCCTTGCGCATGGGCTTGGGCCAGCGCGTCGGCCACCTGACACATCAGCGCTGCGGCCTTGATCGGCGACAGCCGGCCCTCCGTCTTCAGGAGTTCCGCCAGGTTGCGGCCATCCACCCGTTCAAACACCAGGTAGGGATCACCCTCCTGCTCGCCCGCGTCAAAAATGGGCACCACATGCGGGTGGCGGAACCTGCTGGCGGTGCGGGCCTCTTCCAGCAGTTCGGCATTGCGGGCCGGATCGGCGCGCGTGAAGTGCAGCGTCTTGATCGCCACCTCGCGCTGCAACTGCGGATCCCACGCCAGATAGACGACACTTTGCGCACCGCGCCCCAGTTCGCCGCGAATTTCGAACCGACCAATATTTTTGCTGCTCAGGGAATTCATGTTCGCACCGTCACTGCATTCAGGCCCATAATTAGCATAGTGTATCCGTTGCCACGGTACCCACAGAAAACAAGGAGGGCTCATGCGTAGATGGATTATGTCCTTGCTGCTTTTTTGCTGCGTCCTGTCGGAAGTTTTTGCAGCAGACGACAAGCCGCTGATCTTCGGCGTGCTCAACCAGCAAAGCCCGATCAAGACCGCACAACGCTGGAACCCGATCCTCAAGTATCTTGCCGAGACGACCGGGCTACAGTTTCAGATGAAAATGGGGGCCACGGTTCAGGAAACCGATGCCATGATGGGGCGCGGCGAGTTCGATCTGGTATTCACCAATCACAATTTCCGCAAGGAATACGACGGCGTTTATAAAGTGATTGCGCGCTTGGCTGGCAACCCCATCTACGGCGTGATCGCCGTGCCGACCGACAGCCCGATAAAAACACTCAAGGAACTTGCCGGCAAGCGCGTCGCTTTTCCCTCCAAGGAAGCCTTTGTCGCCTACGCCGTACCCATGGCGGCACTGAATACCCTCAAGGTGAAGGTCGAACCAGTACTAGCCGGCAATCAGGAAGGCGCGCTGGCACAGTTGCGGGCGCGCCAGGTCGATGCGGCAGCCGTCAATTCACGCTTTCTGAGCCAATATGCTGCCCAGAACGCACTGCCCTACCGCGAACTTTTCACCTCCGAAGGCTTCGCCGAGTTAGCCATCATCATTCATCCACGGATTCAACAAGGTGAAGCCGCAGCAATCCAGAAAGCCCTCCTGGGCATGAAGCACGATCCCAAGGCTGCAGCCGTGCTCGAAGCAAGTGGTACCCCCGGCTTTGACCCTGCCACGGATCGCGACTACGACAACGCACGCAAGATTTACCAGAGGCTCGACTAAGCACAATGCAGCGACTCGGCCTGCTCGAACGCATCCTGGCTCTGATCGTGCTGGTGGTCGGCGCCGTGTCGCTATTCGGCCTCACCATGGTGACCAAAGAACGCATCGACTCGAGCCGTCAGTTTTTTCAGCATGAAGCCCACGGCTACACGCTGGCTCTCGCGCCAATGCTGCAAAATGCCTTGGTCGCCGGCGACCTGGCAATTGTGCAGCAGACCTTCGACGACATCGTGCGCGAGGAAACGCTCCAGCGCATTGCGCTGCTCGATCCCCGCACCCGCCAACCAATCATCGAAGCCAATGACATAGACAATACGCGGAAAATCAACCTGCCCCCTAGCTGGTTCCTTGCGCTGCTGGGACCTCTCGACTACACCGAGGATTCCAGCATCAGCATCGGCGGCGTCGATTACGGTATTTTGCGACTCGAAATGACCGGGGCCACGCTTGCTCAACAAATGTGGGAAGCCGGCCAGCGCTTTGTGGCGATCGGTTTCTTCAGCATGTTCGGGATCGTCATGCTGCTCGGTTTTGCTTTGAAACGCGGCCTCCAGCCGCTGCAATTGCTGACAGACAGCGCCAACCGGATGGAGGCCGGCGACCTCAAGGTGCGCATTCCACCCATCAATATCGCCGAAATCGCCGTGGTCGGCGAAGCCTTCAACGCGATGGCCGACCGCATCGTCGCCCGCGAAAACGACCTGGTGCAAGCACGCAAGGCAGCCGAAGCCGGGGCCCGCGCCAAGGCGGCCTTCCTCGCCACCATGAGCCATGAAATCCGTACACCGATGAACGGCATCATCGGCCTCACCGACCTGACACTGACCACGCCACTTAACGCAGAACAACGCGGCTATCTCGACCTCGTCAAATCCTCGGCCGACAACCTGCTTGTCATTCTCAACGACGTTCTCGATTTCTCGAAAATCGATGCCGGCAAGCTGATCATCGAATCCGTACCGGTCAACCTGAGCGATGCCGTGCCGGGAATCATGGCGCTGTTTGCTTCCCGGGCCCACGACAAGAGTATCGAACTACGCGCAGAACTTGCGCCCGACCTGCCCAGGACAGTACTGAGCGACCCGGTACGCCTGCGCCAACTACTGATCAATCTCATCGGCAATGCCATCAAATTCACTGAACGCGGCCATGTCATCCTCAAGATCGACGTGCTCGTTCCTGATGCAAGCACCCCTACCGTGCGGTTTGCGGTTGAAGACACCGGCATCGGCATTCCGGCCAACAAGATTCAATTGATCCTTGAACCCTTTGCCCAGGCGGACGACTCGACGACACGCGACTACGGTGGCACCGGCCTCGGGCTGGCTATCTGCTGCAATCTCGTCAATTTAATGGGTGGCGAACTGAACGTCGAGAGCACGCCCGCTATCGGCAGCCGCTTCAGTTTCAGCTTGCCGTTGCTGGTTACCGACGAGCGCCGCCAGAGTGAGCGCGCCGCGCTTGTTGTAACCAAGCCAAACGGCAACAAGCACATCCTGGTAGCGGAGGATTCCCCAGTGAATCAAACCCTGATCCGCGTCATACTGACCAAGCAAGGCTACGCCATCACGATGGCCAACGATGGTGCCGAAGCCGTCAGTGCTTTCAACGCTGATCGCTTTGACCTGATTCTGATGGACGTACAGATGCCGAATCTGGATGGGCTAGCGGCCACGGCGCGCATTCGCGAACAGGAAGCAATGGTAGGCGGGCGGATTCCAATCATCGCACTGACCGCCAACGCCTTCGACGAAGACCGCAAGCGCTGCCTGCAAGCCGGCATGGATGACTTTCTCACTAAACCCTTCAAGCTCGACGAACTGCTGGTGACCATCCAGCGCCACCTACATTGACCGATACCGATTACCACGCCTGTAAGGATCATCATCATGACTATCCCCGACGACCCCGCCGCTCTGCAGAACCTACTCACCGAACTCAAGATCGAACACCACGATCTCAACGCGAGTATCGCGCGGCTGGCAGAAAATCCACCGCCCGACGAACTGGTGCTGCAACGTCTCAAGAAGCGTAAGCTGCAACTGAAGGATCGCATCGCGTCCATCGAGCGCCTCCTCGGCCCCGATCTGATCGCCTGATCTTCCTCCCGGAATAACCGGTCGGACGATCTCCGGCGCAGTCTTACAAGACCTTGATGGCCGCAGTCAATTCGGCCAGCGACTCACGCAACTCCGGCAGCCGGCTGATACAGACATCAAGCTGATCGTCTCGCGCGGCAAACTCCATGGTCCGTGCCAGCGCAGAAATCTTCACCGCACCCAGTTGGGCACTCAAGGACTTGATGCTGTGCGCCAGGCGGCGCATCTCGGCCGTATTCCTTTGTTCGCAGGCCACCTCCAGCTCGCCGGCCATGTGCACGATATCGGCGATCAACATGTCGATCAGCGCAGCGACACTCATACCGGTCGCCTGAGCCAGGTCGTCGAGCACGCTGATATCGAGCACCGGCAGCGTAGCGCTCATGGCAACCTGTTCGACCTGTTCGACCTGTGCAACCTGCAAGGCCTGCGTAGTTGCCGTATCGCCAACGCCGACTTTTTGCGGCGCTTCATGAGCGCTGGATTTACTCCCCAACCAGCGTTGCAATACCGCCACGATGTCGCGATAGCGGAACGGCTTGGCGACAAACTCGTTCATGCCGGCAGCAAAACAACGCTCGCGCTCCTCTGCTAGAACATTGGCGGTCAGTGCGACCATA
>CAIYZZ010000303.1 GCA_903930805.1 uncultured Rhodocyclaceae bacterium
CAGCGACTGGCGGAGCGCTCCGGTGAGGCGACGCGCGAAATCGCCGCCATCGTCAAGGTCATTCAGGCGGACACCCACGATGCGGTAGCGGCAATGGAGCACTCGACCCTCGGCGTTGTCGAGGGCGCACGCCGTTCCGATGCCGCCGGCCAGGCACTCGCCGAAATTCGCGAAGTAACGACGCGGCTCGCCAGCCTGATCGAGACTATCTCGGCCGACGCGCGGACGCAGATGGGGGTTGCCCGTCAGGTTGCCAATGCCATGCAGGGCATCCTGCGCATCACCGAGGAAACCTCGGCCGGCACGCGCCAGACGGCGGGTTCGGTGGGCGAACTCGCGGCGCTGGCTGCAGAGCTCAAAGGCTCGGTAGCAGGCTTCAAGGTCTGATGTTGCCACGCCGATGAGCGCTACCGCTTTCGATACTGGCACGTTGTCCTGGGTCAAGGACGAGATCGATCTCGCCCTCGAGCGGGCGAGTGATGCACTGGCGCGCCATGCCGCTGCGCCGGGTGAGACGAAACCGCTTGCCGAGGCGCGCGGCTATCTGCACCAGGCCTGCGGCGCACTCACCATCGTCGGGCTCGCGGGCATCACGCACTTTGCCGAAACCGTCGAAACCCGGCTGGCCGCGTTGGCGGAACCGGCCGGGGCGGAGAATGTTGTCGTCATCAGTGCTGCTGCGGGTGCCGCCTTGGCTGCCCTGCGGCGCTATCTCGACGACTTGATGTGCGGCTACCCCGACCAGCCGTTGCGCCTCTATCCGGCCTATTGTGCGCTGGTGCTGGCTGCCGGCCTGCCTGCGCCTGCGCCGCTAGCCCTGTTTTATCCCGATCTCACCCAGCGTCCGCCACGGCGTGAGGGAGAAACCACGCCCTTGCTGCCGCCGCGACTAAAGGCACTGCGCCTGGGTTTTTTGCGCGGTCTGGCCAAGTGGCGCAGCGGCGAAGCGCGCGGCCTGGCTGAAATGCGTAATGCCATTGCCATTGTCGAGCAAGACCGCACCCAGCCGGCAGAGCGCGCGCTCTGGTGGGTAGCCCTCGCCTGGTTCGATGCCATCATGGCCGCCCCGGACCCGGCTCCCGACGCCGTGCTGCTGGCCGGACTTGATCGCCAGTTTGAAGTGCTCGCCAATGGCCAGCCGGCTGCAGACAGCGCGCTGGGCGACTTGCTGGCGGGCCTGCTCTACGGCATTGCCGTCGCACCGACTGGCAGCGAACATCTCGAAAGTGTGCGTGCCGCCTACCGGCTGGCCGATCTCATCCCGGCAGCGACGGGTACGACCGTCGAAACCCGCCGCGGTACCTGCCGCGCTCCCTTAATGACAGCGATGGTGGAATGGGAACGCTTCAGTCAGGGTGCCGCGATCGCGCTGATGCGCTTCCACGATGTTGCGCTGCTGCTGGCGGCGTCGGCGCGCGATAGCAATGACGAGGCATTGACGCGCCTAACCGCTGCCATTGCCGATTTTGCTGCCTGGCTGCGCCAGCAACCGGAACGCAGTGATCACACCATATTCCTGGAAGTCGCCGGGGCGCTGGTGCTGATCGAAGATGCCATCGAGCAGGAAGGTGCGCGTAGTCCAAGCGACGAGCCGCTTTTCGCCGCCGAGGTGATGGCACAACTGGAACGTCTCGACGCCATACAACAAAGCGGTGCGGCGCCAGCACGGCTGCTGGCCCACCAGCACTGGCGCGCCCGTCGGTTGATCAGCCAGGTGGCGCAGGAAATTTGTGCCAACCTCGATGCCGTGGAGCCCGCACTTGACAGTTTTTTCCAGTCACCCGGCCAGACGTCTGCCCTACCGGCCGCGCAGGCGAAACTCCATCAGATCGGCGGCGCGTTTCAAATGCTCGACGAAGCGGCTGCCACCCAAGTGGTCGCTGCAACAGAGGCGCGAGTTGCAGTTTGCCTGCGGGGCGACATGCAGCCGGCAGATTTTTCTGCTATCGCCGACCAGTTGGCCACACTCGCCCAATTTGCCGACACGCTAAGCCGTGGCCAGCCCGAGCGCAGTTTGCTGGAGTCTCTGCTGGGTGCGACTGCCGATGCAATCATTGCCCCTATTGTTCCAGTCCTCGCGCCGACGGCCATCCCGTCGGCCTCACCCGCCGGTGCCGACGAGGAACTGCAGGCTATATTCACCGAGGAAGCGCATGAGGTGCTGGCCACGCTGGCGGCGGCACAGCCCGCGTTGGCCGCCAACTCGGCTGATCGCGAAGCGCTGACAACCCTCAGGCGCGGTTTCCACACCCTCAAGGGCAGCGGCCGCATGGTTGGCCTGACTGCGCTCGGCGCAGCCGCCTTCGCGGTTGAGCAGGTACTAAATCGCTGGCTCGACGAACGCAAACCGGTGGATGAGGAAGTGCTGAGCCTAATCGATGGGGCGCGCTTGTTGTTTGCCGACTGGGTCGTCGCTATTGAGCAGCATGCGTCCGTTCCCGACGCAAGTACTTTGCTTGGCCGCTGCATGGCTTTGTCTGGTGATACAGCCGTTATCGTCCCCAATGTTGAAGGTGTGCCGGCTTGCGCCGTCCCGCCAGCGCCGACTTTATTGCTGGTAAAAAATGCGCCTGCTCCAGAAACCATCACCATCGGCACCACAATCCTTTCGGCCACGCTTTACCACTTGTATGTCGAGGAAGCGCAAGGCCATGTCGCCACCTTGCGCAGAGAACTCGCTGCCGCCGCCGGCGTACCCTCGCGCGAACTGATCCGCGCGGCGCACACCCTCGCCGGAATTTCTGCCGGCACCGGCTTCCCGTCCGTACAGGCGCTGGCGCACGCGCTCGAGGGTGCGCTGATGCGCCATTCGCTGGCGCGCGTCACACCCGACGAAACGGGCCGCATGTTGTTGGCACGTGCTGTCGGTTCGCTCGAAGGCATGGTCGGTGCCATCGCCGAGCGGCGTGCACCGGCCGCCGAAACCGCACTTACCGACGCCCTGAATGCCCTGCAAGCCACCACCACGCCAACCCAAAATTCACCGGACGTTTCGCCCTTGGCAGAACGCCGCCAGTCACGACCGGCGGATGAGGTTGATCCCCAGTTGGCTGCACTGTTTATTGAGGAAGCCGACGAGCAGATGCATCAGCTCGATGCCGATTTGCGTGCCTGGCGCGCGGCACCTGTCGAGGCCGAAATCGGGCGACGCATGGCGCGCTTGCTGCACACCTTCAAAGGCGGTGCCCGCATGTGCGGTGCCATGGGCATCGGCGAACTGGCGCACAGCATGGAAACCCGCATCGAGCAGGCGCTGACTGACGGCGGTGCCAGCCTGGCCGTGCTCGACGGTCTCGATGTTTCGCTGGGTCGGGCCAATCACCTGGTTGACGACTTGCGTCAGCCAGGCGCTGTGACATCGCCGCCGGCCGCCAGCGACTCGGCAGCGACCCCGGCCAAAGCGTCCGCTACGGCGCCCAGTGCAGATGCTGCGCCGGCCGTGCTGTTGCGTGTGCGTGCCGATCTCATCGATCACCTCGTCAACGAGGCCGGCGAAATGGCGATTGCGCGCAGCCGTATCGAGGGCAGCCTGAAAGGCTTCAAGGGCGCGCTGATCGACCTTACCGAAAACGTCGCCCGGCTGCGCAGCCAGCTGCGCGAATTCGAGATTCACGCCGAATCGCGCATGCAGTCGCAAGTGGGTGGCAGCGTGGCGCAGGGGCGCAACTTCGATCCGCTCGAGTTGGATCGCTTCACCCGCCTGCAGGAACTCACGCGCATGATGGCGGAAAGCGTGGATGACGTCGCCACCGTGCAGCATGCGCTGCTGCGCCAGGTCGATGTTGCCGGCGAAGCAGTCGCCGCCCAGTCGCGCCAGAACCGCGAACTCTCGCACGCCCTGCTGCGTGCCCGCATGGTGCCCTTCTCCACCGTGGTCGAGCGTCTGCATCGCGTTGTGCGCCAGACCGCCAAGGAGCTCGACCGCCAAGCCAACCTCGATATTAACGGTGGCGATACGCCCGTCGATCGCAACGTGCTCGAACGCATGCTCGGCCCCCTCGAACACTTGTTGAGAAACGCGGTGGCCCACGGCATCGAGCCGGCCGACCGCCGCCGCGCTGCCGGCAAGCCCGAGTTGGGACAAATCACCCTCACCATCGTCTCCACTGACAACGACATTACCTTGACGCTCGGTGACGACGGCAAGGGTCTCGACCATGCAGCGATCCGCAGCCGTGCCATCGAGCGAGGACTGCTGGCAACCGACGCGACTGCGAACGACGCCGAACTCGCGGAACTGATTTTCCGCCCGGGATTTTCAACCGCTGCGACAGTCAGCGAGATCGCCGGCCGCGGTGTCGGCCTCGATGTGGTGCGCAATGAGGTTACCCAGCTCGGCGGTCGAGTCGATGTCGGCAGTGCAAACGCCGCCGGACAAGGTACCCGTTTCGAGATCGTGCTGCCCCTCACTCTGGCGATGATTCCCGTCATGTTGGTTGTGGCGGGTGGGCGCAGCTGGGCAATTCCTGCCACGATGGTCGAGGAAGCACGCGATCTGAGTGCCGAGGAAGCCGTTGTCCTGCGCGCCGCCGGTACCGTCAAGCGCGGCAATCGTAACTATCCTTGGCATACGCTGCCAGGCTTATTCGGCGAGACGCAAGCGGTACAAGTCGTGCCGGAAACGCGGCAGAAGTGTTGGCAACTCCTGCTCAAG
>CAIYZZ010000304.1 GCA_903930805.1 uncultured Rhodocyclaceae bacterium
CGCGATTTCCTGCTTTCCGGATGAGACCCGCATTTCAGTCGTATTATTCAAGCCAACGGAACAAGGGAGAAAAATCATGCAGGTCAGACAGGTCGTATTGAAATCGGCAGACGCAGCTGCAGAGGTCCTGGGGCCACTTGCGGCGATTCAAGCAAATCTGGTCACGGTCTTTGGTGCGGTTACTTTTTTTACCGATACAACGTTTATTGCCGCATTGCAAAAGGTTTTTCCGGGCGCGGTCTGTGTGGGTTGCTCGACCGCTGGTGAAATCAGTAGTGCCGGTGTTACCGATGGCACCTGCATTGTCACGGCGACCCGACTTTCTCAGATCACGCTGACTGTCGCCAGCACGCACCTCAAAGGCATGGATGACTCACTTGCGGCGGGTGTGCGTATCGGCGAGGAATTGATGTCTCCCGATCTTAAAGCCGTGCTGGTGTTTGGTCCCGGGGTGCAGATCAACGGTAGCGACCTGGTTGAGGGTATTGCCAGCCGCATCGGTCGCAAACTGCCGATTACCGGCGGTCTGGCGGGTGATGGCGGGGCGTTTCAGTGCACCTTCACGCTCGGTCCGGACGGTGCCTGCGACGATGTCATCGTTGCGGTTGGTCTGGGTGGGGAGAGTCTTCTTTTCAGCCATGGATCCTTCGGTGGATGGGAGCCTTTCGGCCCTGCGCGCAAGGTGACGCGTGCGCAGGGTAACGTGCTTTACGAACTCGATGGTGAGCCGGCGCTGGCCGTCTATAAACGCTACTTGGGCGACCACGCCAACGGTCTGCCCGCTTCCGGCTTGTTGTTTCCATTTGCCATGCTGGGCGAGGACCACGATGCTCTGGGTCTGATCCGTACCATCCTCGGTGTAGATGAGGCCAGCGGCAGCCTGACGCTGGCGGGGGCGATCGACCCGCAGGGTTATCTCAAACTGATGCATGCCAGTACCGATCGTCTGGTAAGCGGTGCAGAGGCTGCGGCGGAGGCAGCGCGGGCGATGCATGCCGCGACGGGTGACAGCCTGGCGCTATTGGTGAGTTGTGTCGGCCGCAAACTGGTGATGGGCGATCGCGTCGAAGAGGAAGTCGAGGTGGTTGGCGATGTGTTCGGCAAACAGGCCATGCTGACGGGGTTTTACTCTTATGGCGAAATCAGCCCATTCGCTCCCGGTAGTGCCTGCCATCTGCACAATCAGACCATGACCATTACCTGGATCGGCGAAAAGTAATAATGGCCCCCCACGCTCGCAAAACCGGCTCGCTGCCCCCCACGGGGGGGCGCATGTCTTCTTGGGGCGGCCCTACGGAGACATAACAATGCATCGGGGGCTGCATCGTCAGTTGAAGCGTACGCTTGGGCTGGCAGACGAAGAGGCGTTGGCGTCCTTGCTGGCGAAGGCGGATGCAGTGGCCGGGCAGCCCGGCATCGATCCCGCCGTGGCGGGATTGCTGGCGAATTTTGGTGCATTGCTGCAACGGGTCGAGGCCACTTACGATCAGTCCGATCGCGACCTCGAACTCCGTACGCGCAGCCTCGAACTCAGTTCGGCAGAACTCAGCGAGGCGAATAAGCGTCTGCGTGAAGATATTGCTGTGCGCTCACGCGCCGTACAATCCCTGCGCGAAACGGTTAGCGAGTTATTGGGCGATGAGCAAATCGGCGGCGTCGGCGCAAGCAATGAGTTGGAATCCCTGTCGCGCATCGTCGCCAACATGGTGCAGGAGAGAGAAAAGCAGCGCATCCAGCTTGACAACCTGAAACATGCGCTCGACGAACATGCGATTGTCAGCATTACCAATACGGCAGGTGATATTACCTACGCCAATGATCGTTTTTGCCAGATCAGCGGCTATGCCCGCGAAGATTTGATCGGCAGAAATCACCGCATTCTCAAATCTGGTCGTCATGAGCCGGAAATCTTCGAGCACCTTTGGGAGAGTATCGTTGCCGGTGAGGTGTGGCACGGTGAAATCTGCAACCGCAAGAAAAGTGGCGAGGAATACTGGGTATCGGCCACCATCGTGCCATTCCTCGACGAGTTCGGTCTGCCTTTCGAATACATCGCTATTCGCACCGACATCACGGCGCGCAAGTTCACCGAGAGCCAACTGGCGGAGCAACTGCACTTCAGCCGCCAGTTGATGGATGCGATCCCGGTTCCCATCTACTACAAGGACACCCAGGGCCGCTATCTTGGCTGCAACCATAGTTTTGCCGAAACTTTCGGCATCAGCGACATGCAGGCGTGGATCGGTACGACGGTTTTCGATCTATTGCCCGCGGAGGTCGCACAGTTTCACGATGGGCATGACCGCGAGCTGTATTCGAGCCCCGCCAGACAATCCTATGAGGTCAAGGGCATGTGGGTGGGCGGCGAGGAACGCTCCTATGTCTATCACAAGGCCAGCTTGACACGTCCCGACGGTTCAGTGTCGGGCCTGATCGGCGTGATCATAGACCTCACCGACCGGCATCGCTGGGAGAGCGAACTGATCACGGCGCGCGATGCTGCGGAAGCCGCCAACCGTGCGAAAAGCGATTTTCTTGCCAACATGTCACACGAGATTCACACGCCGATGAACGGCATCATCGGCATGACTGATCTCACCCTCGATACACAACTCGATGACGAGCAACGTGAATACCTGCAGATCGTCAAGTCTTCGGCCGGATCGTTACTCACCGTGATCAACGACATCCTCGACTTTTCCAAGATCGAGGCAGGGAAGATGTCGATCGAGAAGATTGGCTTCGATTTGCGGCACATGGTTGCCGAAACGCTGAAGACCCTGACTATGCGCGCCCATCAGAAAGGGCTGGAAATTGTCTGCGACATCGCTGTCGATGTACCCGCACGCGTCATCGGCGATCCTGGACGCGTGCGTCAGATATTGCTTAACCTCGTCGGTAATGGCATCAAGTTCACCGAGCATGGCGAAATTGTCGTGAGCGTCGGCATGGAGACGCTGACTGCAAACTCCGCCGTGGTGAAAATTGCAGTGCGTGATAGCGGTATTGGTATCCCGCAGGAAAAACAGACGCATATCTTTGAGGCGTTTGCCCAGGAAGATAGTTCCACCACCCGCAAATATGGTGGCACGGGTCTTGGCCTCACCATTTCCAACCACCTGGTCGAGTTGATGGGTGGCAGCATGGATGTTGAAAGTGTGGTCAATGTTGGCAGCACTTTCTCTTTTACGCTGGCGCTGGGCATTGATTCCAGTGAGCCGCCACCGAGTGCCAAACCAGAGGCGCTCGGCGGACGCCGCGCCCTCGTCATCGATGACAACGCCGTGAATCGCGAAGTGTATGCCCGCCAGCTTGGACGCTGGGGAATGCTTGTGGAAAGTGTCGATTCTGGCAGTGCGGCGCTGGCGTTCCTTTCGGCTAAGGAGCCTCCAGAAGTTATTCTGCTTGATGTGCATATGCCGGACATGGATGGTTTTCAGGTTGCCGAGTGGATCAAGGCGCAACCGCGCCTCGCCCGCTTGCCGATCCTCGTGCTTTCCTCAGGTGCGCAGCGCGGCGATGCCCAACGTTGCCGGGATCTCGGCGTGAGCGGTTATTTTTCGAAGCCCGTTGCGGAAGATGAGCTTCTGGCGGCCCTCTGCAACGTATTCGGATCTGCGGGCCAGGTCGGCAATGGTGACAGCCGTCTTCTGACGCGTCACGAACTGAGGGACGGTCCCCATGGCCTTGACGTATTGCTCGTTGAGGACCACGCCATCAACCAGAAACTGGCGATCCGTCTGCTGAAAAAATGGGGGCATCGTGTCACGCTTGCCGAGAACGGGCAGGAGGCACTCGATATGTGCGAAACGAAACATTTCGATGCGGTGCTGATGGATATGCAGATGCCGGTGATGGGCGGTATCGAGGCAACGCAACGTTTGCGTGTGCGCGAAACCGAACTTGGCCTGGCGCGACACTTCATCATCGCCATGACTGCCAATGCCATGCAGGGCGACCGTGAGGCTTGCCTCGCCGCTGGCATGGACGACTACATTGCCAAGCCGATCAAGGCGGCTGATCTCGCCGCCAAATTGAGTGCGGTCGTCACGCTCAATCCAGTCGAATCGCCTCCTATTTCCATGCTGACCAGCGTTTTCGATTACGCCAG
>CAIYZZ010000305.1 GCA_903930805.1 uncultured Rhodocyclaceae bacterium
CGGGATGGTATTTCATTATTCGCCACTTAGTTTCAATCCTCGCCCGACCCTCGCGGGCCGGGCGTCGATTTTGACTCGGAGACATGATGATACCCAAGAAGTTTCAATCCTCGCCCGACCCTCGCGGGCCGGGCGTCGCCGGTAATGAAAAGACGCAAGCGGCGGCATTCTTGTTTCAATCCTCGCCCGACCCTCGCGGGCCGGGCGTCCGGCAAGGTCAAAGCATTGCCGTTTACATGGTAAGTTTCAATCCTCGCCCGACCCTCGCGGGCCGGGCGTCAGTTCGCGCGGTGACTGTTGAATCGTCGAAGATTTTTCAGTCCATTGCGCGAACGTCTTGCGGCCTCGCCGAAGCGAGGCGTGCATGATTCTGCCTTGATGCGATTCCAAACGCAAAATCAAACACTTCTGAGTTGCGCGAACTCCACGGTAATTTGCAAGCACTTGGGTTCCGCGCGTCATATCACCAGTGGCCCTTCAAAATCCACCGCCTTGAATTTACCGTGTTCCTTGACATGCAGGTCGACGGGTTCCGTCAGCCGGTAGAAGCGCAGGCTGTCCTCGTCGAGCTTGATTTCGGCCAGTAGTCGTCGTTCGAGCGCTTCGTATTGGGCAGAATCGACCTTGCATTCGAATACCGATTTCTGGACGCGCTGGCCCGTGCTTTCACATACTTTTGCCACACGCCGCAGTCGTTTGCGGCCGGCGGCGGTTTCGGTCGAGACATCGTAGCTGACGATAACCAGCATACTTATTTGGGGCAGAACGGCAGGTAGGTTTCGACATCACCACGCACGGTGCGTGCGAGAAGACGTGCCTGGACGAACGGTGCCAAGCCTATGGCGATGGTCGTTTCCAGCAACGGATGTGTCAGCGTTTCCTGTTTGCGCTCCTGATATGCGGTGACGACGGCCTTGCGCGGATCATCCTTCAGCGTTACCGCGCCACCGGGACGCTCGACAAAATCGGCGGCATTGATCTGCCGGCGGTTGATGAGCGTCAGCGCCAGGCGGTCGGCCAGTAGCGGGCGGAATTCTTCCATCAAATCGAGCGCCAGCGCGGCGCGTCCGGGTCGCACGGCATGCAAAAAACCGATTTGCGGATCGAGGCCAACACTTTCCACGGCGCTGCGCACATCGTTCATCAGCATGGCGTAAAGGAAGGAGAGCAATGCGTTCATGCGATCCAGCGGCGGGCGACGGGTGCGGCCGTTCATCGTGAAAGCGTCACGGGCATCGGGACGCACGATCAGGCCCAGCACGGCAAAGTAACGTTTGGCGGCATCGCCTTCGATGCCGCGCACGGCGTCCAGATCGGTCGCATGCTCCAGGCGCGCCAGCGCGCGGGCGAGTTCGTCGGCGGTGGCGGTCAGCGCGGCGTTGTCTTCTTCGCGGCCGTTTTCGCGCGCACCGCGCAGCAGCACCTGGCGGCAGTTCTTGAGCTTGCCAGCGATACAGGATTTCGCCACGGCCACGCAAAAGTCGGCGCTGGCCGCAGTGTCCAATAAGCGGCCATGTTGCGCTTGGCGCAGCAATACGTTGCCGGAAACGGGGCCTTCGAGGCGCGCTTTGAAGCGACCATGTCCGTCGAGCAGCACCAGAGACTTTCCTTCTTCGGCCAGTCGGTGCATGAGGATGGGTGAGACCATGACATGACCGAAGCAGACCACGGCCGACAGGTGATGCAGCGGCACGCGCAACCGGGTCTCGTGCTCGATCTCGATGCGCAGCGTGTCATTGTCCAGATGCAGGTAGCTTTCCGGAATCGTGACGTAGAGGGTGTTGAGCAACTGCATGGATTCAGGCCTCGCTGTCGAACAAGCCGGCGGCTACCGGCCGCGCCGTGGGCTGGCAGATTTCGGCCAGCGAACATTTGTCGCAGCGTTTGTCAAAAGTCGGCGCTGGCAGGACGGCGCCATCGAGCAGCGCGCGCACGGCAGCGGTCGCTTCTTCCGCCCGCCGGCGCAGGTCGGCATTGATCGCCACTTCGCGCCGCCGCTTCGAGGTGGCATAGAACAGCGCACCGGCGTGAACATCCTTGCCGGTCATTTCCTCCAGACACAGCGCTTGTGCGGCGAGTTGCAGATCGTCGCAGGCAGCAATCCAGGCGGCTTTGTTGCGGCTGCCGTGTTTGTATTCGACCGGATAAGGCGTACCGTCGGCTTCGAATTCAACAATGTCGGCCTTGCCGATCAGGCCGAGCCGGTCGTTCCAGATCGGCAAAGCGCGTTCGACGCGCACCCCGGCGCGCGTTTCGACGCCGGGCTGATCGACTTGCTTATGCACCGTCTGGCCGCGCAGGGTGTAGAGGTTCTCGGCGAACACCTGCTCGACATGAATCAGCGCGCACTGGCGCGGGCAATAGCACCAGTGCTGGAGCGCGGAGAGGGGGATGGGGTCTTCTATCACAGACCAAATAAACTAGACCAACAACAAATCTGGTATCGCCTTGAAGTCGTCCCTGTTGCAGGTCATGAGTGGCAAGCCTTCAACCAGGGCACTCGCGGCGATAATCGCATCCGGCAACTTGATGGCCATCGAGCTGCGCAACATTATCACCTTCTCAACCACCGGACGAGAAAGTCCGATTTCACCCAGTCCGTTCAGTAAATTCTCGGCATCGCGGCGACTTTGTTCGTCATGACCGCGCCAGCCGAGCAATTCCATCGTGGTAACCACCGAGACCACGGACCCGGCCATTAACGCCTGTTCGACGTTATCTACAAAACCGGGTTCGGCACTCTCGTTGATGTAATCGATCAGAACATTCGTATCGAGCAGACAACGAACGCTCATTTTCCGCCACCCCGCTCATCCCATTCTGATCGCATTGCGGCGAATTCTTCGCGAAGCTGCTGTGGATCACGCTTCGGGAAGCTCGCCCGCGCGGCTCTTGCCAGAGCAACGACATCGGGCGACGGCGGTGCGGCGAATTCCTCGTACATGACGATGATCCGCGCCTGGGCAATATTCGACGGCAGTATGTCACTGCTGAAGTTGATGCGATGATTAACGATAGGGGCTTCGATTTCGACAGCGATCATGGAAATGCTCCTTGGTTGTTCCCTTGTTGCTTGGTGTAGTCAAGTCTAGCGTTTATCTAAGGTTTGTCGAGCAGCGCAAGCGGGGCTACCAAGGAATTTGTGCAAGTAACCCTTGCACAAATTCGTCGTCCGGTCAGGCTTCGACAAAAGCGCGCATGAACATCGGTTTGGCGCGCGAAAACCCCTTCATATCGGGGAAGGCTGTGCACAGATATTCAGCAAATGCGGATCAGCTTCACGTTCGGCTGACCTTCAATTGCATGCTCGCCGACTGCCACCAGCTGCCCGTCGAACAGCACCGAATAAGCACCAAAGTCACGAGCGACCTCGTCGCCTTGCCGCTCGACGGTCAGCCGATCGAACAGAGCATGCGCTGGCGCATTGCCCAGTTCCGAGTCGTGCTTGAAGACATACAGGCCACGCGTCGACATCTCGCCACGCGCGGCCGAACGGTCATGCTCGAACATTTGCTCGATAGCCTTGAAGAAGAGTTCGAGATCAGCCTCATCGAAGCCAGTTTGGCGGGCAAGATGGGCGGAAATGAAACCGTGGGAACGGTAAAGACCGTAAGGGATGGTGAATTTACGGCCCATGGTGCGCTCTTTTTCCAAGTCCTTCTCGTTGGTCACGGCCATGCGCGTGATGGAGTGCTCCGACGTAACAACGGGATCAACCGAACGCGCGAAGGTCATCTGCACCGGCCCACGCACCTGGCCGCAGTTGATCTCAGTGCTCATCACTGCGCCGAAGGTTCGAATGTCGAAAAAATTAGCGCACATCCAGCCGATAACTTCGCGCGCCTTCTGCGCGTCTTTCGGCAACTTCTTTTCCTCGGGCGTCAGTTCGTGGGCGACGTAGGCACGCTTATGCTGGTTGTTGAGCACGGCCTTTTCCCGTACGTAGATTTCGTGACGCTTCTTGTCGCCGAGCTTTTCCTTGAAGGCTTCATCCTGTTCTCCATCGAACACCATAGCGACAAAGTTGCGCACCTTGCGCTTGAGGCAGACGTCCGTCACCAGACCCTTGCCCGTTTCGGCATCCAGTCGCGGCAAATTGCCCGCGTCGGGGTCACCATTAGGGTTGCCATCCTTGACGTCGAACAGCAAAACGAAGTCGTAGCGGTGCTTGAGGCTCATGGTCATTCCTTTGCGGTAAGAGGTTGTTCAGCGGCAGCGGTTTCGCGTTTGGCGAAAAAGTCCTGACGCTGGTGGTAGTAGCCGATGGCGAAACGGCCCTGATCGGCCAGCGGCAAATGCGACGGCAAGGTCGGCGACAGGCCGTCGACAATTTCGCCGACTAGCTTTTCGAGATTGACACGCCGGCCGGGATTGTCGAGTTTCGCTAGATGGTGGTTTTTCATGCGCATCAGGGTGGCGAACACCGTGGCCGGCGTCGCCGAGAAAGCCCCGTAGTAACGGTCACGAATGGTGGCATTGAGGTTGGGGCTGGCTTCCTCCTGAATGCGTTCCAGCACGGCAAACAGGCGGCCGAGCCGATAGCCGGGGCTGGGGTTGTCCTTGTCGAGCGACACGGTGATCTCCTTTTCAAAGGGTGTTCGTTTGCGATTGAGGCAGGCTTTAAGGATGGCTGCGCGGGGATAAGTGACGTTCATCATCAGCTTGCCGGTGCGTTTCTCTTTCTTTGATTGTTCGGCGCGGATGCGGCGAACAGCGCCACTGAACAGAGTTTCTGGATAGGGCAAGCCTTCGAGGATGGCGCGCATGACATCTCCGCCAAGGTTCGGTGGAATGTTGTCGGCGTCGCCCAGCGCGGCGATGGCGGTCAGCAGCGTTTTGATCGACAGGTAGGGCTTGGCGTCGGGATGATGGTCAATCTCCAGATCATTGAAATGCCGCACAATGCGCGTAGCCATGTCAGCCACCGTTCCCGTCAGCCAGAAGCGGATGGCGAGGCGAGCGGAATTTGCGGTAAGGCCAAGGACGAAAAAACGGGCCTTGTCGTCAATCACCGGGCCGACACCCTGACGAGCCGAATCGAGTAGCGCGGCGACTGCACGGGTACCGCGATCCGGATCGGCATCGTCCGGTTCACCGAACATGGCAGCGAAGTCGTTTTCAAGAGACGTCTCGTGATCGGCCCAGAAAACCGTGGTGGCATCGCCGACTTGCAGCTTTTGCGGACTGCCACGTCGTAACAGATACTTTAGGGCCGTCGAGTACGCGAAGGTGGCGCGTTTGCCAACGGGCGCATTGTTTGCCTGCGATTTCCCGTAGGAATCATATCCAGAGTCCTTCTGGAACGAGATAAGCGTAGCCCCAGTGGGATTAGCCCCTTTCACTCCTGAAAACAGCGGATGCAATCGCTCTATGTCGTCAAGTTCTCCGCTGACAAGGCATTGTCGAGCCGACGCCGAGACTTCGCTTTGCATAACGAACTTGCTGATCGCCGAGCGCTGGCAGATCAGATCGACATCGCCGCGTAGGCGAAATGTCAGATTGGGATTAGTAGCGGCGATTTCGGCACCCAACTCGCCAAGTCCTGCGATGAGTTCGTCACTTGCCAAATTAGTGAAAGCAAGCACGGCCTGAATCGCTTCATCCTGTTGCACTGCCAACGGCAAATGCAGAATTTCCTCGACAAAGGCAGCGCGCATTTTGGCCAAACGGCTTCGGTATTCCGCTTCCTTGCCTTTGGTCTGTCGCTCGGCGAGTTTCTCGGTATCGGGCATACCCAGCAAATACTCGGCGTTACCCCAAAGCAAATTGGCGGCGACATTGATGGACTTCTTGACGCCTTGCGGCACAAGAAAGCTGCGCGCCTGTTTCTTTTTGCCAACCACTTCACGCGTATCGAGTATCTGCACCGGTCGACCATGAGGTTCGATCTCGATGATGAAGGGAATGTCCTTCAGCTCGAAACCGTCACGAGGCAAGTCCGGCTTTCTTGCGTAGTAGTCGTGGAGTGCCTGAAGAATCATCCCCGTACCTCCGCCCGATCAAGCTCGATCACCCCGTTTTCCATGACGGCCCGGAAAAACTTCGGCTGCGGGTCTTTCAGATTGCTGAAATCCATGTCGTGGAGCATCCAGCCTAAGTCGCGGCTTTCCGCAATGGGTGCGGGGTCGGCAGCGGAGTCTGCGACGAGTCGGAAATCGCAGGCAAATTCGCGGCAGCCCAAGTAAGGCTGGTTGATGCACTGGCCCTTTGCAGCGCGACGCAGGAACATTTCGTGAAACTTGGCTGGCGTATTGCCATCTTCACCTCCAAATCTCGACAGATGCGAAAACTGTCCGCGATGTTTGGACGGATCGCGATCCAATTCGAAGCTGGCGTGAAGTCGGTAGGCAACATCGCGCAGGAACAGGCCAGCACGCTGCTGACGTTCGTCCTCGATCACGATGCCATCCTTGCCGGGCGAGGCGATGCTGCCGACCTCGTTGCGCCGCAGGTTGATCCAGCGGATTGGATTCAGCACTTCGATTTTCGCGATCCGCCAGGTAATCGCCGGCTTCCACAGGATGGCCTCAAACACGGCGCGCGCCGCCGAGGGGGTGATGACGTCGTAAGACACGCGCTCGACCTTCATTTCGGGCCGGGTGAAGCAGGCGAAATCGCCGCGCACTTCCAGGCAATAGGTGGTTCGCAAGACTAGCCTCCTTTAGAACACCAGCGGTTGGTTGTTATTCTCTATGACGATGCCAAGATGCTCATGGTATAGCGTATCGACATTCTGTGCGAATATTCCTGGCCAGACTTCGCGGATTTCATCGGTGAGAACCAACCTTTCGACTACGCGACGCGGAAGGTTCACGGCATAACGCTGGAGCTTACGCATCAACCAGCGTTCTGGCCCATCCTTGGCCAGCCTGCCGATGAGACTGCGGCTATCGTCCCACCAGACGAGAATCGGCTGACTCTCGGCATCATCGACGTAACGGAATTTCTCTGCGGCGGTACGGAACTGGATTTCCATGTGCCCGGCGTCTTGCACCAGTAGTCCGTGCATGTCGTGCTTGTCCCAGTTCGCTTCGGAAAGATAGAAATGGCGGAAATAACGTTCGAAGGTTTCTGGTGCCATCGGGTCAAGCGCCGTACCGGTCATGAGGCTGATCGTGGTTTGCTCGGCACGGCGCAACTGGCCTGGCGGCGCTGGTTTCGGAGGCACGAAGACGACCACGCGACCGGACTCGCGCTTACCTTCGCGGTTACAGCGCCCCGCCGCCTGAGCGATGGAATCGAGCCCGGCGAGTGCACGATAGACAACCGGGAAATCGACATCGACGCCGGCCTCGATCAATTGGGTAGAAACCACCCGCACCATGTCGTCGGCCTTGAGTCGCTGGCGAATGTCAACAATGCACTGCGCCCGGTGCGCACCGCACATTGAGGCCGAAAGGTGGATTGCGCCGCATTCCATCCGGTTCAGCCGCTGCCAGAGTTCGCGGCAGTCGCTACGTGTATTGACGATGGCCAGCGCCGCCGTCCCGCCAGCGCCGACTTTTGCAGCGATGGCATCCCAGTCCTCGCGCGTATGGAAATCGACGGGCATCTCGACCGATACACGCTTGAGCGCGTCAAACAGGGCTTGCGGTTCCTCGATGATTTCGCGCACATTCTCAAGTCCGCGCAATTCGCGGCCGAAACTGGCGACTCCGGTCAAGGCGGGTTGGGTAGCGGTACATAGCACAACAGTGACACCATAGTACTTCGCCAACAAATTGAGTACATCAAGACAGGGCTGCAGCAATTCGGGAGGCAAGGTCTGCGCCTCGTCGAGAACGATCACGCTGTTCACCAGATTGTGCAGCTTACGGCAACGCGACGTCTTGGCGGCGAACAGCGATTCAAACAACTGCACATTGGTGGTGACAATCACCGGTGCATCCCAGTTCTCGGTCGCCAGCCGGCTCTTGGCGGTTTCTCGATCAGGATCGAGGCTGCTGTGATGCTCGATCACAGCGTCGCCGAAAATATCTCGATAAATCGTGGCGGTCTGTTCGATGATGCTGGTGTAGGGAATAGCGTAAATCACCCGCTGCTTGCCGTGTGCCTTGGCATGATTAAGCGCGAACGCCATGCTCGCCAGCGTCTTGCCGCCGCCGGTGGGCACGGTGAGGCTGAACAGTCCCGGCGGCAGTACGGCCTTGTCGCGACATTGGCGCAGTACGTCGGCACGAACACGATTGACTGGTGTCTGAGTTACGCCAGAGAAGCGAGCCATGTGGGTGTCGAGGCGATCCAGCAACTGTGCAACCGGCACATCCTGTTGGCGGGATTCCGCTTTGTCTGGCGCCATGAAGGATTCAGTGTCGAGAAAGTCGGCATCGACCAAGCAGGAAAACAGCATGCGCAGCCACAGGTGGGCGCCATCCCGGCTGCCCGGGATTTTCGGTATCGCTGGGGATAGGGGAGCGAGGATGTCTGGGGGAATCTCGGCCAGTGGCAATACGTCAAGATGCTCGTTCTGCATCAAACGCACAGACAGGGCTGCACCGGCATTCTGGTCGCCGTGCCAATCCGGTAGTCCGGCGTGGTGGCCGGCGATCAGGTAGGCGAGAATCCGGCCCGGTGGGCACCATTCTGCCGACCCCAAGTCATATAGAAAACAGTTTCGGTACAACTATCATTCGCTACTATCATACTATCCAAACGTGCTGCATA
>CAIYZZ010000306.1 GCA_903930805.1 uncultured Rhodocyclaceae bacterium
CAGCGACTCGCCGTCGCCGAGATTGTCCGAGGGATTCTTCCCGTGTTGCCGAGGGTAGCCGGCAACGACCCCATTCGCTACGCTCTGGTGGAAAGCGGAGAGAAACTGGCGCCGGTGTATGGCAATCAAAGGTGGCTGAGAAAGGCCCTATATACCCTGCTTGCGCGGCTGGGGCGCTGCTGCCCGGAACATGGCCGGGTAGCAATCGATCTGCGTCAGATCGGTGATTTTATCGTTCTTAACGCGCGGGCCACCGCAGATTCCGCCGGATGGTATGCCGTACCCCTGGCTGCGATAGCCGCCGTGCCGGAAGACGACTTGCGTGCCGAAATTTGCCACCGCATCATCGAACTGCACGGTGGCCAGCTCAAGCTCAGATTCATCGATAAGGAATCAACGCCGGAAGATCAGGATGCGGTAAGAGCAATTGAGTCAATCACGCTGTCGCTGCCTACCGGAATGCCCTTGAGCGACCGCAGTCGCGTTTCCTGCGCCGAATGCCGCATCACCCTGCAAGCCATGCAATACGCCCGCGACCTGGCCGAAATGATGGCCGGTGGCGTCACTGTCAATAGTTAAGCCAAGGAGAACTCGCCATGACCAAGATTCTGCTCGTCGATGACCATTCCGACATCCGCCGTCTGATCCGCATCACGCTGGGCAAAGCCTTCGAGGTGCTTGAAGCCGAAGACGGCAAGACCGGCCTCGAGATCACCCGGCGGCAGAAGCCCGATCTTGTCGTGCTCGACGTCATGATGCCGGGCGAACTTGACGGTCTGCAGGTGCTCGACGCCATCAAGAGCGACCCGCAACTCAAGAACACACGGGTCATCATGGTTACTGCCCGCGGTCAGGTGCACGACTACGAAGATGGCGTGCAGCGCGGCGCCGACGCCTATTTCATCAAGCCGTTCAGCCCGCTGCAACTCGTTGCCGCCATCAAGGAAACTCTCGCCAAGTGAGGTCGTCATGAACCGTGAATCCGATACGCTAGACCAATCCAGGCCGGCTGGCGGTCAGCCCGTGCGCTTGCCTGGGAGTACCCGCGCCGCCGCACTCCACGACCAGCTCTACCGCTATGCCGAAGACCTGCAACAGATGGTCGAACGCAATGGCGAGCTCGAAGCGCACTACGAGGCGCTGCGCGAATCAAGTGATCGACTCAGCGAAAGCCGCACGGAGCTCGATGAGCTGATGCAAAGTTCGCGCGACATCCACATTGTCACCGGCGCGGACGGTACCATTTTGCAGAGCAATCCGGCGGGGAGGGTGCTGGCCCCGCTAAACCTGCTGCCGGGTCGCAATCTGAACGACTGGGTTTTGCCATCGTACCGTGAGGCCTTTCTTGCACTCCGGTCGGAGGCAATTGAAGGAATCGCCCCCCCCGGGCAGGGAAGTGAAATTCATCTGCGCCGCGAAGTCGGCGATGGCTCGCCGCTGATCGTCTCGTCTCAGGCACTGGCCGTGCGCAAGGATGGAGAAGTCCGCTACCTGCACTGGATTCTGCGCGACGTGACCCATCTGCGCGAAACCGAATTTGAAACCCAGATTTCCACGATGGTGTTCAAACATGCCGACGAGGGCGTGATGATCACCGACATCGGCGGGGTAATTCTCGTTGTAAACCCTGCTTTCTGCCGGATTACCGGCTACAGCGCAGAAGATGTGGTCGGCCAGACTCCCCGCATTCTCAGTTCCGGCAAGCAGGATGCCGCCTTCTATGCTGAATTCTGGCAGGCGCTGCGCGAGAACGGCAGCTGGCAGGGAGAAA
>CAIYZZ010000307.1 GCA_903930805.1 uncultured Rhodocyclaceae bacterium
AAGCCACGGCCCGATGGGCCCCGTGATCTGGTGCTGACGCCGCTGGAGCTGATCGACAGAATCGCCGCCCTGGTGCCACGGCCACGGACGCATCGCCATCGTTACTTCGGCGTGCTGGCGCCCAATGCGCCGCTGCGCGCGGCCGTAACGGCGCTGGCGCCTGCCGCCGTCACTGCCGTCCCGCCAGCGCCGACTTCTGCGAACAGCGATGAGCCCCGTCACCGCGCGGCGGCGCGCTATCTGTGGGCCATGCTGCTGGCGCGCATCTACGAGGCTTTCCCGCTGGCTTGCCCGATCTGCCATGCCCAGATGCGCATCATCGCCTTCATCAACGAGGCGGCCACCGTGAAGAAGATTCTCGACCACATCGGCGAATCAAGCCAGCCGCCGCGCATCGCCCCGGCGCGCGGGCCACCGCTGTGGGAGGCCGCCGCCGGGGCGGAACAAGCGGGCAACGATCCGCAGTGGGACTCGTCCGCTCAGCCCGCACCGGAGATCGAGTTCGATCAGCGCATCGCCTGGTAGGGCGGGTGCAAAATCACGACAAGCCGTCGCTCGTCGTGGGGTGGCTCGCGCCTGTAGCCCGGAAAGTCGCCGCCAGCGGCTCCTATCCGGGCTACAGGCGGTGATGGGAGTGCGATGCGGAAGGTTTTCTGGCGGATTCCGATGCTTTCCCGTGCGAAATCGGCGAAGTCCTTGCCTTGACCATGACGGCAGAGTAGCCTCCCATGCCTGTAGATTTAACCAATGTATCCATAGCCCCCCGTGTTACTTGAACGGGGATGTCGTGATGTCTTGTTAATTGCAAAAGGATGGACATAATTTATGAACCCCAGCAATGAAGCTGATGCATTTTCTGCGATCTTCGATGTCGCATCCAAGGCTCTAGTGCATGAAATGCCGAAAGAAGTGTCTGACGCATTGGAGCTAATTATTTCCCTCGCACGTTATCGCCAAGATATTCGCGCCGCCGGCGAAAAGATTTGATAACAACTTGACCTCGATGATCAAATAACGCTGGAGGCAAGATGCAAATCGCCGACGAGATTAGGGAACTGAAGAACTTGCTAGATGATGGAGTTCTGACGCCAGACGAATATGAAGGAGCAAAGCAGGGGCTGCTAAGCAAATTTTCAGCTGCGGTTGGCAATGCCATGAGGAATGAAAGTTTTGTAGGGAGGTGGCGACTTATTCATCCCAAATTGGCAGACTGCGAGAGCGCCGAAGTCAACCTATCTGTAAACGGAAATGCAGAGCTGCGCTTTGCGAAAACTGGCGTTCCTCCGCTCGCGGCTGCGTTTGCCTCTGTAGTAGGACTCAAGGGAGGCTTTGGCAAGTGGTGGATCGATGGAAATGAGTTGGTTCTCGCTGTAAAGCTAGGAAACCGCCTCACGCAATCGCTATTCACAAGACTTACGGGAGGCATTAGTGCGCTTGATATACATTGCTCATTGATATCTATCTCACCTCAGGAAATTAGAGGGATAGAGGCGGGATCAACCAATGAATTGCGTCTACTGCGGCTCGGCGTGTAGTGCAACTACTCAAAAACTCACAATGACCGAATTCCTGCAAGCCGAGCACCAATTGCGCGGTGTGACATCGGCTGCTCGCTGTGCATGGGCAATCAAGCGCAGGTCAGGAAGGGCAGTACGGCGGTGTCGACCTCGACGCGCAACTTCCCCAACCGACTGGGCATTGACACCCGTGTATTCCTCAGCTCGGCCGAACTGGCAGCGGTCTGCGCGCTGATGGGCAAGATTCCGAGCGTCGCCGAGTACATGGAGCAGGTAAAGTCGCTCGAAGCCAAGGCGGCCGATGTCTATCGGTATATGAACTTCGACCAGATTGCCGAGTTCAAGGAGGTGGCGGACACCGTGACGATGTAAGAAAGCTTACGGTGCCGTCCTGCCAGCGCCGACTTTTTGGAACGCCCTCGCGGAGCAATTCGCGGGGGCGTTTTTACAGTGGCTGGCCACCGCTGTAGGAGGCGGCAGCAGCAGCGGAACAAGCGGGCAATGATCCGCAGTGGAATGCCATAATTGCATCAGTTATATCAATTGAGGTGATTACCATGATCAAGGAAGCGACAGCGATGACAGTGCACTAGAATCTCGGCGAACTGCTGAACGGCATCCAGTACGGACGCGATCAGATCGTGATTACTAAAGGTGGCAAGCCGGTGGCGGCGATGGATTCGGCGCTGTTCGAGCGGATTCGCCTGATGAATCGCGAGGTTGCGCGCTTGACGGATGAGCTTGCTGCCGCTTACAGGGAGGTTGATGTAGCAGCTGCACAGGAGGAAATCGACGCGGCGGTGCGCGCGGTCAGGAACGCCTGAGTGAAGGTTGTTCTCGATACGAACGTATTCATTTCCGGGTTGATGCTGCCCAGCAGTACACCTGGACAGATTGTTGCGGCCGTGGCAGCGAATGTGCCGCGCGATGCAAACGACAACATGGTGCTGGCAACCCTGTTGGCCGGCAAGGCGGAGTTCCTCATCACGGGAGATGAGGACTTGCTGGTACTGGCAACTGATTACCCGATCGTGACCCCCGCCGATTTTGTCCGTCGCATCAATTGATGAAAAAGTCGGCGCTGGCGGGACGGCCGTTGTTTAGTTGCAATGCAGACATTCACTTAATCTTTTTTCGCGAACTGAAGTGTACGCTTGACAGTTCCTGTGGAAATAGGTCTCTTCAGAATGAAGCGGGCATACCTGTCATCTTCGCCCATGATGTGTTCCATAAGCCAGATAGTGATCATAAGATTGAGTTTCAGGGGCGTGGTGTTAGTCTTGTGTGCACGAAGCTCTTCTAGGAGCTGTTCCACTACCGCCGCTAACTCGCCGTGCCGCAGCTTATGGGCATCGATATCCGGGTATTCGTGTGTGACGAGGAACCTCTCCTCGCTGGCGAAATGGCTCCTGGTGTAGTTCAGTAGCTGTTCCAGCGCCTGCGCCGCCGCATCGAAACCGGCCGGTTCCAGCAAACGCTCGGAACCAACCGATCTGAATTCCTCGATGAGCTCAATCCAGCGAGCGTGCTGGGCATCCATTTCGTCGATACCGATGCTGTATTTGGGATCTATCGTTCTCATGATGTTGCCTTACAGAACTCTTCCCGCTGCACGCCGTCTTCGCCAGAATCGTGGCCCTTGCCTGCATATTTCTGTACGCTCATTTGTACCTTGCTCCCTTTAAGTTCGATACGAACCCACCAAAATCACGCCTGCCTTGCAAACTGCTCGAAGTCATCCAGTGGCAAAGGCCGGCTGAAGAAATAGCCCTGATAGGCATGGCAACCCGAACTGGCGAGAAAGTCCTTCTGCGCTTCGGTTTCGACGCCCTCGGCGATCACGCCCAGCCCCAGGCTCTGGGCCAGCGCGACGATGGTTTTGGCTATCGCCGCGTCGTTTGTATCAACCATGATGTCGCGGACAAATGACTGGTCGATCTTCAATTGGTCCAACGGCAGACGCTTCAGATACGACAGAGAGGAATAGCCGGTGCCAAAATCATCGAGCGAGAATCCGACGCCCTTGGCCTTCAGCGCAAACATCTTCTCGATGATGTCCTGCACGTTATCCGCCAGCATGCTTTCGGTGAGTTCCAGTTTCAGGCGGCGCGGGTTGGCGCCCGTGCTGCCGAGAACCGCCAGTACCCGATCGACGAAGTCGGACTGTTTGAATTGAAGTGCGCTGACATTCACCGCCAGCGTGAAATGAGCTATTGGTGGCTGGGTCGCCCAGATGGCCAGTTGACTACAGGCCGTCTCCAGCACCCAGTCACCCA
>CAIYZZ010000308.1 GCA_903930805.1 uncultured Rhodocyclaceae bacterium
GAAAACAGTCGATGTTCAACCTTGTTCCACTTGCTTGTGCCCGGCGGAAAGTGGCACACCGTAATCGCCAGCTTCAGTGTCAATGGCGGCAGCCTTGCGGCCACGAGCAGCGCCGGGGTCGCTGTGGGCGGCAGCGGCACGATCATGACGCTCAGCGGCACGCTGGCCGAGCTCAACGCCTTCCTCGGTGCCGGCAAGCTTGGCTACACCGCCGGCACAGCGGCCAGCGCCATCCTGCGCGCCGAACTCTCCGACCAGGGCGCGAGCGGCAGCGGCGGCGCCATGAGCAGTGCCACCGCGCAAACCACGCTGACCAAGGCCGCTGCAAGCAGCGGCAACACGGCGCCTAGCCTGTCCGCGACAGTCACTGCGCTGCCCTCGACGCTGAGTGCTCGGGAGTTGGGGGTGAGCGCGGGGAATGAGCTCAGCAGCGACATGATGCACGGGCCGATGCCGGGGATGGGCAGTACGAGCGACCCGGCGGAGAAGATGGCCGATGTAAATGCAGACGGCTGGATCGACGTGCTCAGGATATCGAGCAATTCTTCGTATGTGGGCAACAACTGGGTTTCCAGCAGCGAGCTCAAGCTGCTGCTCAGCGATGGCAAGGGCGGCTATGCCGACCGCAGCGTGGCCAGCCTCAGCGCTAGCGTGAATGAGTTCAAGGTGATCGATGTCGATGGTGACGGCAAGCAGGATGTGGTCCTCAGCTATTACGACAGCAGTGACTCGAAGTCCAAGATAGCGATCTACCGCAACAGCAGCGCCAACGGCAGCGTCAGTTTCACCGCCGGTACGGGCGTCGAGGCAAATACTGACTCCTACATGGGCAACGGCATCCAGCTGGCCGATCTCAACAACGACGGCAAGCTTGACCTGGTGACCAAGACCAGCGTCTGGGCCGACAACAACAGCACCACCACGCTGGCCTATCGAGCCTACGCCAGTGGATCCTTCGCTGCCACGGCCACCACGATAGGCACGCTGGCGACGGATTCCTACAACCTGAGCGTGACGCTGAGGGACATGGATGGTGATGGCAAGATCGATCTGTGGACGCCTTTTACCAGCTACGCCAACAACAGCAACAGCGTCAACCTGCAGTGGTTCAAAAATACCGGCAGTGGATTCAGCAGCCAGACGGTCGGCAGCTTTAGCGGCTGGATTGACCGCTACAGCAATAGCAGCAGCAGCGGCCTGACTGATCTCAACAATGACGGCAAGCCCGATGCGCTGTTCATGTCGGAGAACAAAGCCTATGCCTATCTCAACAACGGCAGCGGCAGCTTCACGGCGACGACGACCAGCTATACCGAGCTGAACAGTTACAGCACGCTGCTGATCGACATGGACGGTGATGGCAAGCGCGACCTGCTCACCTACAGCAGCGCATGGGCGAGCAGCGGCAGCACCTACACCTACCGCTATTACGCGGGCAACGGCAGCGGCGGCTTTGCGAGCACGGCGACCAGCGTCGGTGCGGTGGACAGTGAACCGGTCTATGACAGCGGTCGAACAATGACCGGGATTGCCGACTACAACGGCGATGGCAAGCTTGACATCCTGACCCAGAAGGGCACGTGGAACAACACGACGCAAACCAATGACCTGAGCTTCAAGGTGCTGCTCTCGGGCAGCAGCGGCTACAGCACGCAGACGCTGGGCGTCAATCTGTCGGGCAATGTGGAGTCCTGGCGCATGGTGGATCTGGACGGCAACGGCCGCCAGGATCTGATCGGTACGAGCGGAGGCTGGAACAACACGACACAAACCAGTGAAGTAGGGCTGGTGATTCTGAGCAACAGTGGTGCCGGGCAGTTTGCCCTGTCGAGCACGGCCAAGATTGCGGGCGACAGCTACAGTGCCAGCGTGGCGCTGGTGGATGCGGACGGGGATGGCGACAAGGACATCGTGCTGGGCACGCAGGGCTGGAACAACAGCACCCAGCAGAACGCGAATCGCTGGACGCTGATTCAGAACACCGCGGGCTCTAGTTATGACGTGACGCTCAGCGGCACCAACGAAGACACGGCGAAGGTGGTGACGGTGTCGAGTTTCCTCGCCGCCACCGATGCCAACGCCGCGAATCTGCCGTTGGGCATCGCGGTGACGGGGCTGGTGGGCAAGGGCACCTGGGCCTATTCAACAGACAACGGCACGAGCTGGTCGAGCATTGGTTCTGCCGGTGAAGCCAATGCGCTGTTGCTCTCATCGACCGACCAGATTCGCTACACGCCGGATGGCAAGAGTGGCAAGAACGCGAGCTTTGGCTACCGTGCCTGGGATGGCAGCAACGGTCTCGCGCACGGCCAGCGCGCCAGCATCGAGACCAGCGGGGGCACCACCGCCTTCTCGCTCAAGGCTGGCAACGCCAAACTCGCCGTCACCGATGTCAATGACGCACCCGTGGTGAACAACGCCCAGACCGGACAATCGATGCTGGATACGACGACGCTCGCGCCGTTTGCCGGCATCACCCTGACCGAGGTCGACGCGGCCGACCTTCTGACCCTGGAAATCAGTCTGCAGGTCAATAACAGCGTTACCGCCCAGTACGGCAGCTTCACCAGCGCCAGTCTGACGGCGGCGGGAATCACCGCCTCGAGCACCCGCGCCGGCGTGTTCAGCGGCAGCTTCACCTCGGCTGCGGCCGCCCAGGCCGCGATCCGGCAACTGGTGTTCGCTGCCGCCGAAAACAAAGTCGGCACGGGCCAGACCGCGACGGTGATCTGCCAGATCAAGCTGTCCGATGGCATCGCCGAAGTCAGCAACAGCCAGACCACGGTGGTGATCTCGCCGGTCAATGACGCACCGGTGGCCAACAGCGCACAAGCGCAGAAAATGCAAGGTGAAGGCGCGTTGAAACTGCCTTTGCCGGCGGGTATGTTCTCCGACGCCGATGGCGACACCTTGAGTTACACGGTGACCCTGCCTGATGGCAGCGCCTTGCCCGCCTGGCTCGCCTATGATGCGTCCAGCAAGAGCCTGGTGGGTAACCCGCCGGGCAGCCTCTCCGGCACGTCGCTGACCGTGCGCATCGTTGCCAGCGATGGCAACCTGTCGGCCAACGGCAGCCTGGTGATCAATTTCGTTTCGGTCAACGACACACCGAGCACCCAGGGCATCGCCGACCAGACCGCCGCCAGCGGCACCTGGAGCTTCACGGTGCCGACCAGTGCCTTTGCTGATGCCGAAGGCGGCACGCTGACTTATGCGGCGACACAGATTGATGGCAGCGCCTTGCCGGCCTGGCTGAGCTTCAATCCGAGCACGCGTACCTTGTCGGGCAACGTGCCGAACATCTCGGCGCTCGGTCTCAAGGTCACCGCCACGGAACCTGACGGCAAGACCGTCGCATCCAGCTTCCTGCTCAAGGTGCCGGACAACAACGGCGCCAACGATGCGCCGGTAGTTAGCCGCCCCATCGCCGACACCATCTGGACCGGAGCCGGGGCGCAGCGGTTCGAGTTGCCGGCCGACAGCTTTATCGATTCGGATGCCGACAGTCTCAGCCTCAGCGTGCAGCGCGTCGACGCCCAGGGCAAGCTGGTGGGTGATGGCAGCCTGCCCGCCTGGCTCGCTTTCGACGCGGCCAAGCGCACCTTCTCCGGCAATCCGCCGCCATCGCTGGATGGTTCGGCGATCTACCTCAAGGTCACTGCCAATGACGGCTTTGGCGGTCAAACGCATGACAGCTTTGCCTTGTCGATTGCTTCGGCCAACGACACACCAGCCGCCGCACAGGCGATTGCGGAGCAAAGCTTTACCCAGAGCGGAACCTGGAGCTTTACGGTCCCGGCCAACAGCTTCGTCGATGCCGATCTGGAAGTGCTGACACTGTCGGCCACGCTCGGCGATGGAACAGCGCTGCCCGTCTGGCTCAAGTTCGACGCTGCGACGCGCACGTTCAGCGGCAATCCGCCGCAGGACGCCGCCGTCGCGTCGCTCAGCCTCAAGGTCATCGCCCGCGATGCGGCCGGAGAATCGGTCAGCGCCTCCTTCCTGCTCAATCTGCGCAATGTCAACGACACGCCAACCGTGAGCTCCGC
>CAIYZZ010000309.1 GCA_903930805.1 uncultured Rhodocyclaceae bacterium
CCAATCGACCTGAGCCAATGAACAGCCCCACGGTAGTGATTCAAAGATAGGCAAACGCTTTTCAAGGAAAACTCTGTCGAATCTGGAGTGATGAGCAACAACTAGACTGACTCCGCGCAGAAACCGCTCTACTTCAACGTCATCTATCCGGCGTCCTTCAACCATTTCATTTGTGATCCCATGCACGGCAAGTGATTCAAGAGGCATGGGGAAACTCGGGGCTTCTAATTGACTGAATGATTCAAGAACTCGATATGCCTTGCCGGTTTCCTGATCAAACTCAAAGAGAACCATCCCGAGTTCAATAATCGCATCCTTGTCGGGATCAAGGCCGGTAGTTTCAGTATCTACAACCACCCCTTTCGATAAGACGCGGCCATCGTTTTCGGCAAACATCATGCGGAGTGGGATTCGCCTGATAACCTTGAAATCAGGATGTGCGTCCAACAGCCGGACTGCATCGGCGATGGCAGATTCTTCGATTGTTTTCGACATTTCAAAATTCTCGCTCAGTTGAAGCGTTGATAGGTTTGTGGGGCTGTCTGGTTCCTCATGCCCAACTATTGGGCCACGATGGAGTGCCAATGTAATTGCCACCCCGAAGTGGTCAGAGAGCCCCTTCGGTGGCTTTGTGGCATCTGGCCATCGTTCGGTTTTCTTCGATCTCCAGCGTGAGTTACGCAAAGCGCAGATATGGTCGATGCAGGCAAAATCCGATAGGTCTCGGCGTATGGGATCGCCGCCACCTGCCGTAATAGCAACGAGACCACAATTAGCCAAGGCTGCGATGAGCATTGTCCGCGTCGCCGCTGCACCGCAGTAGGGTTTGTTGAGAGCCAAGTCTTGATTAAAGTCACCCAACACGAATAGTTCATCCGTCGGATACTCATGGCGCAGGTCCGTCCAGTCAGAAACCTGAACCTTCAATGCGTTATCGAATGCGGCTGCGCCCCGTGATGGAGGGTTGCCCCATTCACTATCTTGCCAGGGCAGAACGGTCCCAAAAACCAGAAACGGCATGCCATCAATAGGGAAAACCCGTGCTGCGGTGGTGCGTTTATGGTCGCTGGTTTCTATCTTCTCTAACCTGTAATGTGACCAGATAGTGACCCAGCGGTGTTCGGGAGACTTGTAGCGTCCAACTCCGTCACGACCTGGCGCGGAACTACATGAGAATGGAAGACCTGGGTAAAAACCATCGTGGGTTTCCGTGAGAACTAAGACATCTGCTGCGATCTTGTCAATCTCTGCTCGTATGGCCTCACGACGGGCAGCGTTGACGGGCCGGTTAACATTCCAAGTGGCAATTTTCATGCACATTGGAAACGGCTTTCTACCAGAGTCGCTCACTTCACATTTCCGGCCAGAATGAGGAAACTCAAAGCCCCATCGATTGGCTTTAAGGTCGCCGTGCACTGCACTAAGCTGCGCTGTCCGCTTCAAGCAACCCGATGGCTTTGATCCGATAGGCATCGAGAAACGCGGCAAACTCATCTGCTGATTCCGCTAATTGTTTGTACTTGACTACGCATCCTGAGCTATCGGGATCGTCAATTTGGTCGTCCCGAAAGAATTCTCCAAACCGATTGGCCTCTTGATGAAATGCTCTCATCGCATCTGGACCCATGAGCTTTCTAAGTGCCAACAGCGGGTGCACCCATGCACCACCATTCCCCATGTATGCAAGGGGCTGAAATTCACCTCCCTCTGTAGGAAAGTTGAATCCAATTTGCAGATTGCGAGCGGTTCCACGTTGATCGAATGGGTAGGCTTCTAGTCGATCCAACAGATTCCCCGCAGATGGACGGTCAGCGTCAGCAAGTGATAGGAGAAGCTGACTCTTGGTCAAAGGTGACGTTGTTGATTTGACTGAGCGAGATTCCTGCATCGCACCGCCTGCGGTGTTCTTGAATTCGTCGGTAATTTTGGCCGTCGCAATAACCCCAGAATTGGAACGAATATCCACAACAACTACATGTCGAGAAACTTCAAGCGTCTTGAGCACGGTACGAGGGACAACCAGCATCTCCTCGCCATGTGGGTAGAACTTCAGTTCGACTAGCCCGAATTTGAAGGGAGAGCTATTGCCTTGATCGTTAAGCCAATTGGTTACTCTCTCGACACCAACGTGGATACCATCGGAAACGATCAGCAGCAGGATTTCTCCCTGCCGTAGATGACGTTCCAGAGCCTCATCAAAGTCGTCAGCTACTAGAGAAGATCGGTTTTGTTCGGTTGCCAGCCTAGAAACGCATTCGTGGATACTCTCGGAATTCTTGATGGCCGGAGATTGACCACGCTTAATCCGCGCCTCCAGTTCCAAGATGGGCATTTGCCCAACAGCCATCCCATACTGAAGCGTCTGGGCAATAACTTCGCGGATGCCTTCAGGATTGCGGTAAAGCTTGGTTTCGACGATGACCAGATAGCCATCGTTGGTCACCAGCAGGTTGTCGATCCTGCCAAGGAATCCCCCCAGATCGAGCGGCACCTCACGTCCGAGGGAGAACAGTGCCGCTGTCGATGGTAGAAATTCGCGTAGCGGAAGGACGTTGGGAGTAGCGTCAATCAGTTCCTGCAACAGACTTTCATCAAAGGAGTTCGGATCATCACGCCGAGTTGAGATACCTGCCAGTGACGAGAACTGCCGCTTTTCTGTCCCTTCGCTGACAACAATTGGGCTACCCAGGCTCATCAGTTCCTCCCTGAACTTTGAGACGAGAAGCATACCCGCAGCGCAACTAATTGCCCAATATATTATGAAGACATCGAATCGTCTCGGAACTACCTTGCCCTTGGTCATAGGGGGCAGGAGTGGAGCCGGAAATCGCATTTGGGCAGGTACTGCGAGAACTACGCAAGGGGCGTGATCTGTCCCAGGAGGCACTCGCTCTTGAATCCGGCATCGAGAGAAACTACGTGTCCCTGCTTGAGCTTGGCCGGAACAGCGCAAGTGTGAAAATGATCTTCAAGCTGGCCCCCGCCCTGGGTGTATCCGTTGCCGAGTTTATGGGCATGGTGGAAACCAGGGCGAAAGAGAAACGGTCTGGTAGGACACGGCCCAAGACGTAACTCCCTAGCCTATGGCTGGGAAGACTACACTTTAGACATGTCCGATGAAGAGGTGCGGCGGCGGTTGCTTGCAATTAATTGCACTAGAACCAATGGGAGGTGATATGCCAGTAACGATCAAAAAGGCCGTCCCAAAAAACGAGATTCGTTGGGAAAATCTTCGCTTGCTTGCCTACGAATACGGGTCCAAGGTCGCATTGGCGAACAGCTTAGGTATGACGGCTGGCGACATCACAAAATACTTCAAGAAGAAACCTGCGCCAGTAATAGATGCCCTTGCGAAAAAGATAGAGAAGACATTGGCAAAACCATCGGGGTGGATGGATCGTAAGAATTATGATCCTGCAATGTCCTCGGATGAATGGCTGGTGTTGGATACATTTAGGAACGGGTCTGATAGGGATCGAATCATCATGGCATCCTTGGCCAATACGCTGGGGGCGATACCACAAAAATAGGTGGCCGATTTTCGTAATGATCAGCCTCGGCAAACCTAGCTATCGGAAGCTTCAGGGAGGCCGCCACGCCTTCGTATGGCGGCAGCGACCTAGCGTTAGGCTGTCGACTTGGCTGCCTTCTATTGTTGCTGAGTCACCCCGTAAGACTTGGGTGAAGGACGGTAGTGTGGAATGCTCATGCCATGACTCGATCTGAACTGATCCAGTCTAGGAGCACTTTCAAGGCAATGTGTTAGAGTTCAGGCACACCCCTTAAGTACACGTAGTAAGGGGAAAAGAATGAAATTAGCTGCAACGGTTTTGTACCGAATTTGTCTCGATGAAAGGGTCTTCTAGCGTAACTGCTTGAAATTAAATGCGGTTCGGTTCGATGGTGCAGAAGGGGTAATTTGCCGCTTCGATACCCGCCTTGGTCAGGGCGTTGAAGAGGGTGGACTTGCCGACATTGGGCAGGCCGACGATGCCGCATTTGAGACTCATATTGCCTCCTGAAGGGCCGCCCCGAGGGAGGCAACGCCCCCAGTGGGGGCAGCGAATGAAATGAGTGTGGGGGCCATATTTATTCTTCCTTGGGGAGTACGGGTTTAGCGTTGATCTTCTGCATGGCCGCATTGAAATCGGCCTTGACCAGCTGTGGCCAGGCCAGCAATGCACGGTCAATAGCCGCATCGATTTCGGTGGCCTCTTCCCGGCGCGGGGGCTTCAGCACGTAGTCGATGACTGCATTGCGGTCACCCGGATGGCCGATGCCGATGCGCAAGCGCCAGTAGTCCTGGGTGCCGAGATGTGCCGTGATATCTTTCAAGCCATTGTGGCCGCCGAGACCACCGCCGAATTTGAGGCGTAGCTGACCGGACGGGATGTCGAGCTCATCGTGCACCACCAGCATTTCGGCGGGTGCGATGCGATAAAAGTGCGCCAGCGCCTGCACCGACTGGCCAGAGCGGTTCATGAATGTTTGCGGCATGAGCAGCCAGACACCGGCGTCCCGTGCATTGGCCACCGAGCCGTGATAACGGGATTCGCGCGTAAATGAAACGCCCAGTTCGCGTGCCAGCCGCTCACAAAACCAAAACCCGGCGTTGTGCCGGGTTTCGGAATAGTCGGACCCGGGATTACCGAGGCCGACAATAAGGCGCAATGAAGCAGGCAATTATTTTTTCTCGGCCTTCTTCTCGGGTGCGGCGGCCGGCTTCTTCTCGGTGATGACTTGGGTTTCAACCGGTGCTTCGGCAGCAACTTCGTCGGCAGCAGCACCCGCACCGCGCACAACGATACCCGCAACCACCGGGTCGCCTTCGCCGTGATGGGCCAATTCGACGCCTGCCGGCAACACGAGTTGGGAAATGTGCACCGCCTGACCGGCTTCCAGATCCTTGAGATCGACCTCGATGAACCCGGGCAGGTCTTTTGGCAGGCACTTGACGTCGAGTTCAGTGAAAGCGTGCTGCACCATGCCGCCACCGATTTTGACGCCCGGCGCGATGTCGGCATTGATGAAGTGCAGTGGCACCTTCTGGTGAATGACGTGCGCGGCGTCGATGCGCTGAAAATCGACATGCTTGATCTGCAGCTTGTAGGCGTGCATCTGCACATCGCGCAGCAGGCACATTTCCTGGGCGCCGCCGATGTTCAGGTTGATGACGGAAGAATGGAAACCTTCCTTGCGCATGGCTTGGTAGAGCTCGTTGTGGCTGAACTCGATCATCTGCGGGGCTGCCTTGCCGCCGTAAAGAATGCCGGGGACCCGGCTGGCACGACGCAGGCGGCGGCTCGCACTCGATCCCTGCTGTTCGCGCTTGGTGGCATTGATTTCATATTGCATGATTTACTCCTGAAAAAACCCTGCCCGCGACCAGGCAGAGTGGGTTAAAAAGCTTTATTCAGCGAAGAGTGAGGAAACGGACTCTTCGTTGCTGATGCGGATAATGGTCTCGGCCAGCAACCCGGCAATGGGAACAACACGAATACGATCGCAGGCCTGGGCGTCCGCGCGCAGTGGAATGGTGTCGGTAACGACCACTTCGTCGAGATCGGATTCTGCGATGCGTGCGACCGCGCTACCCGACAAGACCGGATGGGTGCAATAGGCCATGACCCTTTTTGCACCATGCTCCTTGAGCGCCTTCGCAGCCTTGCACAGCGTACCGGCGGTATCGACGATGTCGTCCATGATGACGCAGCTGCGTCCCTCGACCTCACCGATGATGTGCATGACTTCGGACACATTGGCACGCGGTCGGCGCTTGTCAATGATGGCCAGTTCGGTTTCGAGCAGCTTGGCGGCAGCGCGGGCGCGCAGCACGCCACCGACGTCGGGCGAAACCACCAGCAGGTCTTCGTGACGCTGCTTCCAGATGTCACCCAGCAGAATCGGTGTAGCGTAGATGTTGTCCACCGGGATGTCGAAGAAACCCTGAATCTGGTCAGCGTGCAGATCGACAGTGAGGACGCGCTGCACACCTGCAGCCTGCAGCATGTTGGCGACCACCTTGGCGGCGATCGGCACGCGCGCCGAGCGCGAACGACGATCCTGACGCGCGTAGCCGTAATAAGGCACGGCAGCGGTGATACGGCCCGCCGAGGCACGTTTCAGCGCATCGGCGAGGATGATCAACTCCATCAGGTTGTCGTTGGTTGGCGCACAGGTCGGCTGCAGGATGAAGGTATCCTTGCCGCGCACGTTTTCCAGGAGTTCGACGTTGCTTTCGCCATCCGAGAAACGCCCTACAGAGCAGCGGCCAAGCGAAATGTTCAGGCGCTTGGCAACATCGGCGGCCAACTTGGGGTTGGCGTTGCCGGTAAAGACCATCAGACTATCGTAGGCCATGAGCGCGTCCTGCGTCACCGAAAGCGAAGCGGGCAGACGCAGGTTTCATGGTCTGGGTCTGCCCGATGAAGTTCTGGCTGGGGAGGAAGGATTCGAACCTTCGCATGCTGGAATCAAAATCCAGTGCCTTAACCAGCTTGGCGACTCCCCAAGGTCGGCGGCCAAAAAACTAGCTCGTCGAAAGGACGCGGATTTTCCGCGTTTTACGGATGCCTGTCAATGCGTCAATGCACAGAGCGGATGCGCCGCCAAGCCATCGACCACTTGTCCGCTCATGTCCTGCGGCAGGGCCATCAGGGCGGCTGCGGCTGCGGCAGGGTTACCGAATTCGACGAAACAGCAGGCACCGGAGCCGGTCATGCGGGCATCACCGTGCTGGCGCAGCCAGTCGAGATGACGCCCGACTTCGGGATAAAACGCACAGGCCACCGCTTCGAGATCATTGTGACCAAAGCCCTGCCGCCAGTCGGCCGGCAGAATCACCGGTGTGTCGCGTCTGAGGTCTGGCGAGCGAAATATCTCCGCAGTCGGCACTGACACCGCAGGCATGGTCAGCAAATACGCTGTTGCTGGTGTGCTCACATTGGTAAAAGTTTCACCGATGCCTTCGGCGAAGGCGCCGTGGCCATGGATGAAGATCGGTACATCGGCACCCAGGCTCAGACCGATCGCCTGCAATGCCTGACGCGATAACCCGCAGCCCCACAGGTGATTGAGGGCAAGCAAGGTGGTGGCGGCATCTGAACTGCCACCGCCCAGTCCGCCGCCCATGGGGATGCGTTTTTCCAGGTGAATGGTCACGCCTGATGCCGTCCC
>CAIYZZ010000310.1 GCA_903930805.1 uncultured Rhodocyclaceae bacterium
GGCTTCGAGTTCCTGGATGATCTTGCCGTTGCCGCGCACCGGGCCGTCGAGACGCTGCAGGTTGCAATTGACCACGAAGACGAGGTTGTCGAGCTTCTCGCGCCCGGCCATGCCGATCGCGCCCATCGACTCCGGTTCATCCATTTCGCCATCGCCCATAAAGGCCCAGACCTTGCGGCCGGTGGTATTGGCGAGACCGCGATCATGGATGTACTTTGTGAAGCGCGCCTGGTAGATCGCCTGCAAGGGCCCAAGACCCATCGACACGGTAGGGAACTGCCAGAAGTAGGGCATCAGCCAGGGATGCGGATCGGAGGTGACGCCCTTGCCATCGACATCCTGACGGAAACCATCGAGTTGGTCTTCAGTCAGGCGGCCGAGCAGAAAGGCACGCGCATAGACGCCGGGCGCGGAATGGCCCTGCACAAAAATCAGATCGCCACCATGCTGCTCAGTCGGCGCATGCCAGAAGTGCATGAAGCCGACGTCGTAAAGCGTTGCCGCCGAGGCGAAGCTGGCGATGTGGCCGCCGAGATTCGAATCGCCCTTGTTGGCGCGCAGCACCATGGCCAAGGCATTCCAGCGTACATAGGCGCGAATCTTGTTTTCCAGCGCATAGTCGCCGGGCGCAAGCGGCTGCCGGTCGACCGGAATGGTGTTGATGTAATCGGTATTCGCCGCGTAGGGCAGGTTGATGCCGGCTTGGTGGCCCAACTCAATCAACTTTTCGATCAGGTAGTGGGCGCGCTCTGGGCCGACTTCTTCAATGACAGCCTGCAGCGCATCAAGCCACTCGCGGGTTTCCTGTGGGTCTGCGTCGGTTCCAGATACAACCAAAGCCCCGGAATGAATCTCGGACATATCTTCTCCTGGTGGAGTTATTATCGAATGCGTTCTGCGGGTGACACGGAACGAGCGGCAACTTCATCTGCTGGGTAGGCGGACGGCCACATGGTAAAGCGTTACACTCTCGCTCGCAATCGGGCAGCGCAACATGAGCGCAGCAGCGCCTGTCAGGCTAGCCCGGAAAATATAGACAGGAGGAAGCAATGTTCCAAGTTCGCATCCACGGACGCGGGGGGCAAGGGGTGGTTACCGCCACCGAGATGTTGTCCATCGCAGCATTCGATGAAGGCCGTCACGCCCAGGCCTTTCCCAGTTTCGGTTCCGAGCGAATGGGCGCACCGGTGGTGGCTTTCTGTCGCATCGACGACAAAGAGATCCGCCTGCGCGAGCCGATCATGGAACCCGACGCGATCATCATCCAGGACCCGACGCTGTTGCACCAGGTCGACTGCTTCGCCGGCTTGAAGCCCGACGGCTACATCCTCATCAACACCAACAAAAGCTTCGAGGAACTCGGTCTGGCTGACTTCATGCATAGTCACAAAGCCGAGCGACTCTGCACCGTTTCGGCCACCGATCTGGCGCTCAAACATGTCGGGCGACCGGTGCCCAACGTGCCACTTCTGGGCGGCTTCGCCGCCATCTCGGACCTGATCAAACTGGAATCGGTAATCAAGGCGATCCAACACAAGTTTTCTGGCAAGGTCGCCGCTGGCAACATCGCCGCAGCCACCGAGGCCTACAAGATCGTCCGGGAAGAAATGGAGGCTGCCCACCATGCTTAAGCAAACCGAAGGAAGCCGCGCCGTCGCGGAAGCGGTCGCCATGTGCCGGCCTGAAGTCATCTGCGCTTATCCGATCTCGCCGCAGACGCACATCGTCGAGGCGTTGGGCGAAATGGTCAAGGACGCTTCACTGGTCGACTGCGAATTCATCAACGTCGAATCTGAATTTGCCGCCATGTCGGTGGCCATCGGCGCTTCGGCCACCGGCGCACGCAGTTACACGGCCACCGCCTCGCAAGGACTCCTGTTCATGGCCGAAGCGGTCTTCAATGCCTCTGGCCTTGGCCTGCCCATCGTCATGACGGTGGCGAACCGCGCCATCGGCGCACCCATCAACATCTGGAACGACCACTCCGATTCGCTCTCCCAGCGGGATTGCGGCTGGTTGCAATTGTTTGCCGAAACCAATCAGGAGGCGCTCGACCTGCACATCCAGGCCTTCCGCCTTGCCGAAGAGGTGAGCCTGCCGATCATGGTCTGCATGGACGGCTTCATTCTCACGCACGCCTACGAGCGCGTGGATATGCCGACGCAGGCGCAGGTCGATGCCTACCTGCCACCCTATGAGCCACGTCAGGTACTCGATACCAACGAACCCGTTTCCATCGGCGCCATGGTCGGCCCCGAAGCTTTCATGGAAGTACGCTACCTTGCCCACGCCAAGCAGATGCAGGCGCTGGAGCGCATCCCGCAACTGGCAGAAGAATTCAAGGCCGTCTTCGGGCGCGACAGTGGCGGCCTGGTCCGCACTTATCGCACCGAGGATGCCGAAACTATCGTCATCGCCATGGGTTCGGTGCTCGGCACCATCAAGGACACAATCGATGCGATGCGCCAGGATGAAAATGGCGGGCACAAGATCGGCGTACTCGGCATCACCAGTTTCCGCCCCTTCCCGCATGTTGCGATGGCTGCGGCGCTGAAGCACTGCAAGCGTTTCGTCGTGCTGGAAAAGAGTCTCGCCGTGGGCGGCGGCGGCATCGTCGCGACAGACGTGCGCATGGCCGTGACCGGCATGGGCCTGAAGGGATTCACGGTCATTGCCGGTCTCGGCGGACGCGCCATCACCGTGAAGTCACTCACCACGCTATTCGAGAAAGCCACCCGCGAAGAGCTTGAATTGATCACCTTCCTCGATCTCGACTGGAAAGCCGTGAACAAACAGCTCGAACGCGAGAAGGCACACCGTCGCAGCGGTCCGGTTGCCGAAGCCATGCTGCGCGACGTCGGTGTCGTCGGTTCGCGCAACTATTGAACTATTGAGAGGTAAAAACACATGTCCTTTCAACCCGTCAAGTTTTACCAGACCGGCACTTTCACCGTCGGCAACCGCCTGCTCGCCCCCGAAGAGCGCAGCGTGCAGGCCAGTGCAAAACGCTTCAACTCCATCAACTCTGGCCACCGCGCCTGCCAGGGTTGTGGCGAGGCGCTCGGGGCGCGCTATGCCATCGATGCGGCGATGGAGGCCACACAGGGCCAGTTGATCGCCGCGAATGCCACCGGCTGTCTCGAAGTTTTCTCCACACCCTATCCCGAGACTTCGTGGCAGATCCCGTGGATCCACTCGTTGTTCGGCAACACCGCTGCAGTGGCCACCGGTATTGCCGCCGCCATCAAGGTCAAACGCAAGAAGGGCGAACTTCAACAGGACGTACGCGTCGTGGCACAGGGCGGCGACGGCGGCACGACCGACATCGGCTTCGGTTGCCTTTCCGGCATGTTCGAGCGCAATGATGACGTCCTCTACATCTGCTACGACAACCAGGCCTACATGAACACGGGCGTGCAGCGCTCCTCCGCCACGCCGGCTGCGGCGCGCACGGCGACCACGCCTGCCGTCGGGCCGCAACCCGGCAACATCTTCGGCCAGGGCAAGTTCCTGCCGGCCATCGCAATGGCCCACGAGATTCCCTATGTCGCCACCGCCACCGTCGCCGACCTGCGCGACCTCGAAGCCAAGGTGCGCCGCGCCATGGAAATTCGCGGCGCCCGCTACATCCACATCCTCGTGCCCTGCCCGCTCGGCTGGGGCAGCCCCTCGCACGAGACAATCAAGCTGGCGCGCCTGGCCAAGGAAACCGGTCTCTTCCCCGTCTTCGAGGCTGAGCACGGCGAACTGAAGTCGGCACTGAAGATACGGCGACAACTGCCGGTGGAGGAATTCCTGAAGCCGCAGAAACGCTACGCCCACCTCTTTGGCAAGCAACCCGACATCGCCACGCTGACGAAACTCCAGGCGCAGGCCGACCGCAACATCCGCAAATACAATCTTCTGGAGGGCCTGTGATGGAAAAACCTTTTGCCATTACGCTCAACCCCGGCTCATCGCTCGCCAATCTCACCGGTTCGTGGCGCACCAACAAACCGGTTTACCTGGATCGCCTGCCGCCCTGCAACGCCACCTGCCCGGCTGGAGAAAACATTCAGGGCTGGTTGTTCCACGCCGAATCCGGCAACTACGAACAAGCCTGGCGTTCGCTGGTCGACAACAATCCCCTGCCGGCCATCATGGGGCGCGTCTGCTACCACCCCTGCGAAGGCGCCTGCAACCGCCAGCATGTCGATGCTGCCGTCGGCATCAATTCGGTCGAGCGCTTTCTGGGTGACGAGGCCATCAAGCGCGGCTGGAAGTTTGATAAGCCCGCAACGCCGTCGGGCAAAAAGGTGTTGGTCGTCGGTGCCGGGCCTTCGGGCCTCTCCGCTGCTTACCACCTGGCCCGGCTAGGTCACGCGGTCGAGATTCACGAAGCCGGCCCCTTTGCCGGCGGCATGATGCGCTTCGGCATTCCAAAATACCGTTTGCCGCGCGAGGTGCTCGACGCTGAAGTACAGCGCATCGTCGACCTCGGCGTGACGCTCCGGCTCGACACCAAGGTCGCCAATATCCAGGAGAGCATGCTGGCTGGCAAGTTCGATGCCGCCTTCCTTGCCGTCGGCGCGCACATCGGCAAGCGCGCCTACATCCCCGCCGGCACAGCGGCGAAGGTGGTCGACGCGATTTCTGTATTGCGCTCGATGGAAGGTGAAGATAAGCCCATGCTCGGCCGCCGCGTCGTCGTCTATGGCGGCGGCAACACGGCCATCGACGTGGCACGCTCGGTCAAGCGCATGGGTGCCGAACCCATCATCGTCTATCGCCGCACCCGCGACAAGGCGCCGGCGCACGACTTTGAAATCGAGGAAGCACTGCAGGAAGGCGTGATGGTGAAATGGCTGTCGACCATCAAACAGGCCGAAGAAGGCGAGATCACCATCGAGAAGATGGCACTCGACGACAAGGGCTTCCCTCAGCCGACGGGCGAGTTTGAAACGCTCGCCGCCGATTCGGTGGTGCTGGCGCTGGGGCAGGATGTCGACCTCGGTCTGCTCGAAGGCGTACCCGGCCTCGAAATGAAGGACGGCACGGTACAGGTCGGCCCCAACATGATGACTGGACATACCGGCATCTTCGCCGGTGGCGACATGGTGCCCTCCGAGCGCACGGTCACCGTCGCGGTCGGCCACGGCAAGAAAGCCGCGCGGCATATCGATGCCTGGCTCAAGGGCGAAACCTACGCCCCGCCGCCGAAGCACGAAGTGGCAGGCATCGACAGGCTCAACACCTGGTACTACTCGGAAGCACCGCACGTCGTACGGCCAATCCTCGATATCATCCGACGCCAATCGACCTTCGAGGAAGTACAAGGCGGGCTGGACGAAACGAATGCCCTGTTCGAGGCGCGCCGCTGCCTCTCCTGCGGCAACTGCTTCGAGTGCGACAACTGCTACGGTGTCTGCCCCGACAACGCCGTCATCAAGCTCGGCCCCGGCAAGCGCTTCGAATTCAACTACGACTACTGCAAGGGCTGCGGGATGTGTGCGGCTGAATGCCCCTGCGGTGCGATCAAGATGGTGCCGGAGGAAAACTAATCGAATCACCGGACCCGATCAATGACTATCCGTTTTTTCATCGCGGTGCTGATAACACTGGGCAATCTGGGCTCAGCCAACGCGGCGGGCCCCGACTGTTCCCGGCCATTCACCCTGGCACTCCATGATCATGGGCTGCTCTATTCCGCCGACACCGACACCGGTATCGACAAGGACGTTGCCGATGAACTGATCCGCCGTAGCGGCTGTAAAGTCACCACCAGTCTGCTGGCACGCGCCCGGATCTGGCAGCTGATTGAGTCGGGCGCACTCGATTTCAGCCTTTCCGGTATCACCAACGCCGAGCGCGATAAATTCGCGGGTTTTGCCTGGTACTTCAGCAATAAATATTACCTGCTGGTGCGCAAGGATTCCGGCGTACGCAATCATGTCGAATTCGAGCAGAACGACAAACTGCAACTCGGCGTGATTCGCAGTTTCCGTTACAGCCCATCGGCCAATCGGCTGGTGGACAAGTTGCAAGCGACCAACCGTGTCAGCCAGGCGGGGGGCCTCGCTCCCTTGTACCAGACCCTGATGTTGAATCAGATTCAGGGCATGATCATCGAGCCTTTCGATTACCCGTCACTGGAAGAAAAGAAGGTTCGCGACATCACGACCATCATCGAGTTCGCTGACCCTCCGGTTCCTCACGGTCTGATCATGTCGAAAAAAGCGCTGCCACCGGCGGAGCAGGAGAAATGGCGCGCACTGGTCAATGGCATGCACAGCGATGGAACCCTGCGCCGTATTTTCGAAAAATACTTCAACCCTGACCTTGCCGCCGCCATGGTCAACTTCTAGCCACCACCATGGCTGCTCCACGCGGCTCGATGCGCGCAGCGCGCCTGCTTTTGCTGCTGCCTTGGCTGATTCTGGTCGCTACGCTCGGCGCGACCTGGTTCGTATGGGATCACGAACGCCAGAACGCCCACAAAGAACTGCACTCGCAATTCGACTTTGCTCTGCGCGACACCGTCAGTCGAATTGAACAGCGCGTCGCGGCCTACGAGCAATTGCTGCGCGGTGTGCAAGGTCTGTTAGCCACGTCGGGCCTGACGAATCGCGCTGCCATTCGTGACTACATCGAAACCCTCCGACTGGATGTCAACTTCTCGGGTATCCAGGTCATCGGGGTGGTCGAGCAGATTCCGCAGTCCAGAAAAGACGCCCATGTTGCCGCCATCCGTCGGCTTGGTTTCGCCGACTACAGCATTCATCCGGAAGGGGAGCGCGAAATTTACGCACCAATTATCCAGCGTGAATCTTATGTTGGCAGTAACGATGCGCCCCTCGGTTTCGATGCCTGGTCCGACCCGGTACGTCGACTGGCGATGGAAAAAGCACGCGATTCCGATATGGCAGCCATCACGGGAAAAGTGCGTTTGACCATCGATAAAGACGCCACAAACAACCCGGGGTTCATCATGTATCTGCCGCTTTTTGCCCAAGCGCAGCCGCGCGATAGCATCACACAGCGTCGTGCCAGTTTGATTGGCTGGGTCTATGCAGCGTTCCATATGAGCGACTTCATGGCCGGCTTGTATGGCAAGCAAGCGGATGGTCTGGCTTTGGCTATCTACGATGACACCACTCCCAGCGCTGCCACACTCATGCACCGGAATGGCAACTCAGCCGGCGGCGCTATAAGTGCCAATGAGTATATGGTCGTCGCAGGCCATACCTGGATGCTGACAGTGGCCACGCAAAATGAATTCGAAACCCGCTTCGGTCGTAATATCGCATTGATCATCGCCGTGACCGGCATCGGCCTGAGTCTGTCGATGGCATTACTGGCGTGGTTCATGATTAACGGACGTGCCCGCGCATTACTGCTGGCCGCCGAGATGACCGAGGAATTACGGCATATGGCACAGCACGACGCGCTGACAGGCCTCCCCAACCGGGCTCTGTTCAGTGACCGCGTGCAGAACACACTGGCCTATGCCAAACGCCATGACACGCGTTTCGCCATCATCTTTCTCGATCTCGACAAGTTCAAACCCGTCAACGACAACTACGGCCATTCCGTCGGCGACCTGTTGTTGCAGCAGGTGGCAAAACGGCTACAGGATTCCATTCGTGCCTCCGATACGGTAGGCCGCATTGGCGGCGACGAATTCGTTTTGCTGCTTGGCGAGTTGGTCGGAGCGGATGCCGCGCTTGCCCTGGCCGAAAAGATTCGTCTGGAGATACGACGACCCTACCGTATCGATGGTCACGAATTGGCTATTTCATGCAGTCTCGGGATCGCCATCTATCCTGATGATGGCGCGGACGAACTCACCCTGGCCAAGAGCGCAGATGAGGCCATGTATCGCGCCAAGGAAGGCGGGCGCGACAGCGTTCGCAGCAGCGGCGATCGTTGCGAATCCCCGGGTAATTGTGCATAGCGGTCTGACTCAGCCGTCCCGCCAGCGCCGACTTTTCAGGCCGCATGCACGGTGACACGCGCCCGCAACTGGCCGCAGCCACCGTCGATGTCCTGACCCGCAGACTGACGCAGTTTGGTGAGGATGCCATGACGGTAGAGGTGGAGCGACATCGCCGCCGCCCGTTCTTCAGTGGGGCGGCGGAAACCGAGACCATCGACCGCGTTGTAGGGAATGAAGTTCATCACGGCGTATTTTCCCCGCAGCAGTCTGACAATGCCATCGAGCTCCGCGTCACTGTCGTTGACGCCTTCGAGCAGCGTCCACTGATACTGGATCGGATAGCCGGTGGCGCGGGCATATTGCTCCCCGAGTTCCACCAGTTCGGCCGGATCGATGTGCTGTGCCTTGGGCAGTAGTTGTGTGCGTAGCTCGGCGCGGGTCGAGTGCAGGGACAATGCCAGCGCCGGCTTGACGATTCCGCGCGGCAGCCGCTCGAACACACGGCGGTCACCCACGGTCGAAAACACCAGGTTCTTGTGGCCGATGGCACCGGCCGTACCCAGCAGTTCGATCGCTTCCAGCACGTTGTCCATGTTGTGCGCCGGCTCGCCCATGCCCATGAACACGACCTTTTTGACAGCACGCCGCGCACGGGCGAGCACCACTTGGGCGACAATCTCTGCACTGCCGAGTTGGCGCAGCAGACCGTCTCGGCCGGTCATGCAGAATGTGCAACCCACCGCACAGCCGACCTGGGTGGACACGCACAAGCCGTCACGCGGCAACAGCACACTCTCCACCGCCTGTCCGTCGGCAAGCTCCACCAGCAAGCGCACGGAACCATCCTCGCCAGCGTGCTCGGAACGCAGGCACGCCAGGTTTGCCAGTTCGGCGGTCAAGGCCGGCAGGGCGGCACGCAAGGCAGCGGGTAGAAAATCTGCCGCCGGTACGGGGCCGCTATCGAGCGGCAACGCCTGCGTCCAGGCCCGCAGCACACGCTCCTCATGGCACAACTTGGTGCCGTGGGAGCGCAAGCGCTGGCGGAGATGTTCAATTCGCATGGGGGCAAATGTAGCACCCCGCTTGCGCCGTCCCCGTATTGGCGGTGTGCCGGCTTCGCCGTCCCGCCAGCGCCGACTTTTTCTGTGTATAGACGCGCCCCAGCTGAATCCGGATAATTGCACCCACGAGACCTGCGTCAAAGCCTTTACCTGACGCGGGTTAACTTTTTCCGCCTTCCTTTTTGCGAGAGTTTCCATGGCCGCTGTCATGCCTGCACCAAGCCAGTCCCGGTTGCTTCTTTCCGGCAACGAAGCCGTTGCCCGTGCCGTCTGGGAAGCCGGCGTGCGTGTCGCCGCCGCTTATCCCGGCACGCCTTCCACCGAGATGCTCGAAGTCATTTCGACCTACCCGGACATCTATTCCGAATGGTCGGTGAATGAGAAAGTCTCGCTGGAAGTCGCCATCGGCGCCGCCTTCGCCGGCTCGCGCTCATTCTGCTGCATGAAACATGTCGGCATGAACGTCGCCTCGGATGCACTGATGACCCTCACGCTGACGGGTGTAGTCGGCGGTCTGGTGATCGCCATCGCCGACGACGTTGGCCTGTCCTCATCGCAGAACGAACAGGACTCGCGTTACTGGGGTCGTTTCGCCCACCTGCCGATTTTCGAGCCGGCCGACTCGCAGGAAGCCTACGCGATGACCAAGGATGCCTTCGACTTCTCCGAGAAGTTTCAGGTACCGGTGATCTTGCGCATGACGACGCGCATCAACCACGTCAAGGCGCTGGTCACTGTCGGCGAGCGCGTGGCGCATGCGGCAGCCGGTTTCAAGAAGGAACCGGCGCGCTGGGTGATGACACCGTCCGGTGCCGGCAAGCGCATCCCGATGATGTTCGAGCGCGACAAGGTCTTGCGTACCGAAGCGGAAACTTCCCCGCTCAATCTGATCGACAACGGTAAAGACAAGCGTGTCGGCTTCGTCGCCTCCGGCCCGGCCTGGATGCACGTGCGCGAATCCTTTCCCGATGCGCCGGTGCTGAAGCTCGGTTTCTCCTGCCCGATTCCGCTCGAGAAGATTCGTGCCTTTGCTGCCACCGTCGAAAAACTGGTGGTGGTGGAAGAAGTCGAGCCGCTGGTCGAGAGCGAACTCAAGGCCGCCGGCATCGCGTGTCTGGGCAAGGAAATCCTGCCGCGCCAAGGCGAATTGGCTCCGAATGTGCTGAAGCCGGCAATTGCCAAACTCCTCGGCGAGCCGGCACCCGAGGGCATCGCAGCGCCCGCGCAAGTTTTTCCGCGCCCACCGACGATGTGTGTGGCCTGCCCGCACCTCGGCGTCTATTACACGCTGGCGCAGATCAAGAACATCACCATCTCCGGCGACATTGGTTGTTACACCCTGGGTGCCGGCCACCCGTGGAATGCGCTCGACACGACGATCTCGATGGGTGCCTCGATGGGCATCGCGCTCGGCCTCGACAAGGGACGCGGCGAATCCGACAAGGACAAGCGCATCGTCGCCGTGATCGGCGATTCGACCTTCCTGCATATGGGCATGCAAGGGTTGCTCGATATGGTTTACAACGGCGGCAACGTCACCGTGCTGCTGCTCGACAACCGTGCCGTCGGCATGACCGGCGGGCAGTCGAACCCCGGCACTGGCCGCGACATCCATGGGGCCCAAGCCCCGCGCGTCGATTTTGCCAAGCTGGTCGAGTCACTCGGCGTGAAGAAGGAACGTATCCACGTCGTCGATCCCTACCAACTTCCCGTGCTGTTCAAAACCATCCGCGACGAGATCAAGATTCCTTCGGTATCGGTGATCATCACCGACCAGCCCTGCGTGCTGGTCGACGACTACAAGAAGCAGAAGCCCTACGAAGTCATCGACGACAAATGCACCGGCTGCGGCAACTGCGTCGACGTCGGCTGTCCGGCAATCCACGTCACGCGCCGCGAGAAGGTTATCAAGCCCTCCGGCAAGGAGGTCGAGCTGCAATTCGTCAAGATCGAAACGACGGCCTGTACCGGTTGCAGTCTCTGCGTGCAGCCTTGCGCACCCGATGCCATCGTCCATGCCGACCTCACCAAGCCAATGCGGCTGGTGCGCCACTGAAAGGCCGCTATGACAGACAAAATTACCAACATTCTCGTCGTCGGCATCGGCGGCCAAGGCGTTATGACCGCTACCGAAATCCTTGCCGAAGCCGCCATCGCCCTCGGCCACGACGCCAAGAAAACCGAAGTCGCCGGTATGGCGCAGCGCGGCGGCGTGGTGTCCTCGCACCTGCGCTTCGGCCCCAAAGTGCTGTCGCCGCAAATCATGGCCGGCACGGCCGACCTGCTGGTGGGCTTTGAATCCGCTGAAACGCTGCGCTGGTGCCACTACCTCAAGCCCGGCGGCCTGGTGCTGATGAACACCGCGCGCCTGGTGCCACCGGTAGTCGACCTCGGCCTCTACGATTACCCGGACGATCCGCTCGCGGAAATTCGTGCACGCGGTTATGCAGTACATGCCTTCGACGCCATGGCCATCGCGCTGGAACTCGGCGACGTACGCCTCGGCAACACGGTGATGCTTGGCGCCATGGCCGATCACCTGCCCTTCCCGCCCGGCGTACTGCTCGATGCCATTCTCAAACGCTTCAGTGCCCGGAAACCACATATGGTCGAGGTTAACCGCAAGGCTTTCGAGGCCGGGCGGGCGGCGGACAAGGCGGCAACGCACTGAAAGCCTCTCAGTCGCCGTCCCGCCAGCGCCGACTTTTCTATGCAAGACCGCGTTGCTTGATTTCCTCATTGAGAAAATCGACCAACAGCGTGCGCACGTCCGCCTTGAGCGCATCGATGGCCTTGTCCTGCGCAGCGAATCTGGCCTGTCGGCGAGCAACGGTTTCACTGATCGGCTCATCGCGGTAGGGCGGCGCGGTCCAGTAATCATCGTCGCTGACCGTATCGGTTTCGTTTTCCTCGTCGCGCAAGATGCGCCGGGCGATCTTGAGCCTTCTGCGCGTTTCCTCGCGCTCGGTTTCAAGCATTTCGATGTGTTCGCTGATATGGGTGAGCAGATGTTCCTCGGCCAGCTCAAGCTCATAGCCGTTGCTCGGGTTGAAATGGTCGATATAAAAGCTGATGTAGGCTTTGGCGGCATCCTGCCGCGTCAGTGGCTTGTCTCTCGGCTCAATCATCTCCGGCGTGATGGGGGGCAGCTTTCTTTGCGCTGTGTGGGGTTGCGCGCTTGCCCGCCGTGCCGGCGCAGCAAACTTTCGCCAGTATTTCGCCCCCAGCCACACGACCGCCAGCAAAACAATCCACTCCATAACGCACCTCGCCGCACAGGCCCAGCGGGCCGATCTTGCAATTATCCGTCAACCGGACGAACAGATTACAAGTGGAAATGGGCCAGGCTCGATTTTCACAATCACTCGCCCGCGAGTTCAAGTGCCGCAGTTATCACGGCCGGGCTCATGAAAACCCGGCTCGTTTCTATCTGGCCGATCAATGGCCGGACTTCGGGGATCAATCCGGCCCTTTTGGCACCCAGTTAAATGGGCCAGGCTCGATTTTTCATAATCACTCGCCCGCGAGTTCAAGTGCTGCAGCTATCACGGCCGGGCTCATGAAAACCCTGCTTTTTTCTATCTGGCCGATCAATGGCCGGACTTCGGGGATCAATCCGGCCCTTTTGGCACCA
>CAIYZZ010000311.1 GCA_903930805.1 uncultured Rhodocyclaceae bacterium
AGTCGTCAGCAGCTTCCAGCAAGTCGCGCGACTCGTGATGGACATTACCAACGCCAGTCGCGAACAAAGCAGCGGCATCGAACAAGTGACACAAGCCGTCAGCCAGATGGACGAAGTCACGCAGCAGAACGCCGCCTTGGTCGAAGAAGCGGCGGCGGCGGCCGAGAGTCTGGAAGAACAAGCGCAAGGGTTGGTGCAATCGGTGGGCATGTTCAAGCTCGCCGAAGGCCATGCCAACCTGCCGGGACCGGCCTTGCGCGATGCGACACCGCGGCAACTCGGCAATACCCGGCCGGCAGCGCCACGCCCGGCGGCCAAGCCAGCCAAGCGGATACCCTCACATCTGGATGACGATGGCGAAGAATGGGCAGAGTTTTGAACACCAATACAACTCAAAAAGTCGGCGCTGGCAGCAATGCCACGAGTCCTTCCAGCATAAAAGTCGGCGCTGGCAGGACGGCGCGACGTTTGGTTGATAACGACATAAAGTGAAGAGGGGCTAGAGATGCGCACCAACCTGCCAGTGACCCAGAACGAGGTCAAGCTGACCGATAGCCACCTGATCGTCTCCAAGACCGATCTGAAGGGGCGCATCACCTACATCAACCGCGACTTTCTCGAGATCAGCGGCTTCACCGAACTGGAACTGATTGGCGAACCGCACAACCTCGTGCGCCACCCCGACATGCCGGTCGAAGCTTTCGAGGATCTCTGGCGCACGCTGAAGGAAGGCCGCCCCTGGACGGGTTACGTCAAGAACCGTTGCAAGAATGGCGACTTCTACTGGGTGCTGGCGAATGCCACGCCGATCTGGGAAGCCGGCCAGGTGACCGGCTACCTGTCGGTGCGGCGCAAGGTCGATCCCGCGACCATTGCCCAAGTTGAGGAGATCTACCGCAAGTTCCGCGACAACAAGCAGGGCAACCTGCAGATTCGCTACGGCAAGGCGGTTAAAGGCGGCGAAGGGTTCTTCAGCAAGCTGAATCTTGCCGGCCGCATGGGGATGATCCTCGGCGGGCTTGGGCTGATTGTCGCCGCAGTATTTGCCTATGCATTGTTCTCGCTTTCCAGTACCAACGACGACGTCGATTCGCTGTACGACCGTCGCTTCAAGCCGGTCCAGATCATCGGCCGCATCGGTAAGCTGATGGCCGACAACCGGGCTCAGGTCTTGTTGGGATTGATGCACGATCCGGTGAATGCCTTCTCGCGCCTCCACGAGCATCCGAGCAGTGTGCATACCGACGTCATCAAGAAGAATGCGGGCGAGATCACCGAACTGTGGGATGAGTACCTCAAGCATATCCGTAGCGATGGGCATCGCAAGATGGCCGAGGAATATGCGGCAGCGCGCAAGGTCTATGTCGAGGAAGGACTCAAGCCGGCCAGCAAGGCGATTCTGGATGAGGAGTTTTCCGAAGCCAGCATGATCCTCCTCAAGAAGATCAATCCGTCATACGAAGTTGCGGCCGGCAAGGCGGATGCTCTCTACAAGTACATTTCAGAGAGTGCCGCCAAGGATGAGGCCACTGCTGAGGGGCGCTTCGACCGGGCGTTCATGACGCTGGTAATTGCATTCATTGTGCTCCTGGCGGTCGGGTTTTTCGCCACACTGCGCATGATTGGCAGCATTCGCCGGCCGATTGAAGGCGCCATCGATACCTTCCGCAACATCACTCAAGGTGTTTACACCAATGTCATCGACATCAGCCGTGACGACGAGATGGGCAAGCTCAACCAGGGGCTGCAGTCGATGCAGACGCGTATGGGCTTCGAGGTGGCTGAAACGAAGCGTCAAGCCGAGGAGATGACGCGGATCAAAGTGGGGTTATACAGTTCTACGGCGGCGATCACCATTTCGAATGCCGAAGGTCTGCTGATCCATGCCACGCCGATAGCGGGGAAGCTGCTGAAAGCGGTCTGCGGCAAAGGGTTGGACGAACTGGTCGGCAAGAAACTGACCGAGACGGTACTGACCGATTCACAGACGCAATCCGACATGGCCGACGCTGCAACCCGCGGACACGATATTGACATCGTGCTGGGCAGTCACCACCTGCGGCTTTCCGCCCGCCCCATTCTGGACGAGCACGGGCAGTCGCTTGGTCGCGTCACCACCTGGCTGGACCGCACGACAGAAGTCGCGGTAGAGAAGGAAGTCGAAAGCATCATTGTTGGCGCGTCGGAAGGCGACTTCACCCGCCGCTTATCGACAGAAGATAAAGAAGGC
>CAIYZZ010000312.1 GCA_903930805.1 uncultured Rhodocyclaceae bacterium
ATCAATACTGACCGGCGGGGCAACCCGTGAGCATCTGTTGGTTGGCTTCGCATTATCCACAGAGGCCATCTCTAACGCGACGGTTGGGTATGTGGGGATTCACGGGCAGCATGATGCTTGGTTGATGCTTTCGTAGGGAAGGCCGGTGAGCGGCGATACCAGCGGGTGTCCTTCACTGAAGGAGCTAGGCTCGAATTGATTGACTAAATCGGAAAATCGGGCGTTTCTGCCGTCCCGCCAGCACCGACTTTTCAGGCAGCAAGGGTTCGCCATAGCGTCTTGCCCTTGCTCTCCTTGTCAATCTCGACCAGCACGCGTTCGTGATCGGCAAGGTCCTCTGAAGTCGCACTCAGAATACGAATCGTCGGGCGCTCACTGCTGGTCAAGGCTGCGATCTCCGCCGCCCCCATTTCCAGATCCATCATTAGGCTTTCCTGGCCACGCGTCATGGCCAGATAAACCTCGGCAAGCAGTTCGGCGTCCAGCAAGGCACCGTGCAACTGACGATTCGAGTTATCGACGCCGAACTCGCTGCACAGGGCATTGAGGTTGTTTTTTTTGCCGGGGCGCAGTTCGCGCGCCATCTTGAGCGTATCGGTGATGCTGTCGCAGCCGGTTTTCAGCGGCTCCTTGCCGATCAGAGCCAGTTCGTTATCGAGAAAGCCGACATCGAACGGGGCGTTATGGATGATCAGCTCAGCATCGCACACAAACTCAAGTAACTCGTCGGCAATAGCGTAAAACTTTGGCTTGTCGGCGAGAAACTCGTTTGTGAGGCCATGCACGGCTTGTGCGCCCGCCGCGATGGCACGTTCGGGATTCAGGTAGCAGTGAAAGTGCCGGCCGGTGAGCTTGCGGCTGATCATCTCGACACAAGCGATTTCGATGACCCGCTCGCCCTGACGCCATTCGAGGCCCGTGGTTTCGGTGTCGAGCATCACCTGACGCGCGGCACTCATTGCTGCCCCCGATTTGCTTCGATGGCACGCCGCGCCAGGGCATCCACGCGCTCGTTCTCGACATGCCCGGCATGGCCGCGCACCCAGAGCCACTCGATCTTGTGGCCAATCGTGGCGGCATCCAGCGCCTGCCAGAGATCGGAGTTCTTCACCGGCTTGCGATCGGCAGTTTGCCAACCACGCTTTTTCCAGCCGTGAATCCACTCACTGATACCCTTTTGTACGTATTGCGAATCGGTATGCACGCGCACAGAGACCGGCCGTTTGAGCACACGCAGCGCCTCAAGCACGGCCATCATTTCCATGCGGTTGTTGGTCGTCTGGGCAACATAGCCGGACAATTCCTTTTCCTTGCCATCGATGCGTAACAGCGCACCCCAACCGCCCGGGCCGGGATTGCCGCTACAGGCACCATCGGTATAAATATCCACGATCTCTGTCATTGTTGGTCTGTCTTCTGTGTCACTGGTTTCTGGGTAGCCGGCACCAAAGCTTTCGCGCGTGCCATGCGGTCGTGCCATTTCGGCGTAATCAGCCGCATGCCATGCTGGCGCTTGATCGCCTGCAAGACATACACCGACCCGGCAATCGGCCACCAGCGGTTGCCGGCGGCTTCCATGAATCGATAGCGTTCCAGCCACTTTTCCTGCCGCACTGGTGGCGCGTAGCAGCCGAAAGATCCACCGCGTGTCTCGAAACCCAAGAGGGCAAACCAGTCGCGCAGACGCGGCACGCTGAGATAACGGCCCCGCCAGGGTGCCACACCACCACGGCCGGCCAAGGCACGGCGCAGACCCCAGAGACTGAAGGGATTGAAGCCGGCGACCACCACGCTGCCCTCGGGCACCAGCACTCGCTCCACTTCGCGCAGGATCTGGTGCGGATTGGGAGCAAACTCGAGCACATGCGGCAATACCACCAGATCGACGCTGTTCGTCGCGAAGGGCAGATGATGCGGATCACCCTTCACCGCCACCTCACCCTGATCGCAGCAGCGCAAGCGAAAGGGCATGCGGTTGGCACGCAGAAAATCGAGCTGGGGAAAGCCCACCTGCACGGCATTGAAGCCGAAAATATCGGCCACCAACAGATCGTACCTGGCCTGCTCCCACGCCAGCACATACTGGCCCTGTGGCGTTTCCAGCCATGTGGAAAATCCCTCAATCACCATTAAAATCTACCACCATGCAAATCGAGCCGATCAAAGCGTTTGAAGACAACTACATCTGGGCCATTCGCCAAAATGGCTACGCGGCCGTCGTCGATCCGGGCGAAGCCGCGCCGGTATTGCGTTTTCTGGCAGCAAGCGGCGACCGGCTGTGTGCAATCCTTGTCACCCACCGCCATGGGGACCATATCGGGGGCATCGTCGAACTCGTCGCGCGTTATCCGGTACCGGTATTCGGCCCGGCGCGCGAGGCGGCCGAAGTCGTCACGCATCCACTGCGCGAAGGCGAACGGCTGGCGCTGCCTGAGCTGAATGTCGATTTCGAGGTACTGGAGGTGCCGGGGCATACCTTGGGTCATGTCGTCTATTATCGCCCGGGGGTGCTGTTCTGTGGCGACACCTTGTTCGGTGCCGGTTGCGGCCGGGTCTTCGAGGGCACGCTGGAACAGATGCACACCTCGCTCGCCCGCCTCGCCACCCTGCCCGCCGATACTCGAGTTTATTGCGCCCACGAATACACCCAATCCTGCCTGCGTTTTGCCAAAATGGTAGAACCCGACAATGCTGCCATCACCTCACGTAGCGCGGATGTTGCTCGCCTGTGCAGCGCCGACTGTCCCAGCGTGCCTTCCACACTGGCCGACGAACTGGCCACCAATCCCTTCCTGCGCTGGCACGCACCAGCCGTGATCGCTGCCGCCGC
>CAIYZZ010000313.1 GCA_903930805.1 uncultured Rhodocyclaceae bacterium
CGACGACGCGCAAATATGGTGGCTCCGGGCTCGGACTCGCCATCAACAAGCGGCTGGCCGATGTGATGGGCGGTAGCGTCGGCGTGGAGAGCCAGCCGGGCCTGGGCAGCACCTTCTGGATAACGGCACGGCTGGGCAAGGGGGCGGTGGAAGCCGAGGGCGCGCGCGCCGCCACCCCGGCGACCGCCGAGAATGTGCTTCAGCACGACTATCGAGGCACGCGCATATTGCTCGCCGAGGACGACCTGATCAATCAGGAGGTGGCGCTCGGTTTGCTGCGCGATGTCGGTCTGGTTGTCGATCTGGCTGCAAACGGGGCGCAGGCGCTTGCCATGGCGGGCAGCGGCGATTACGCGCTAATCCTGATGGACATGCAGATGCCCGTAATGGACGGCGTGGCGGCGACGTATGCGATTCGCGCGCTACCGCAAGATCGGGGCATGCCGATTGTCGCCATGACGGCCAATGCCTTCAGTGACGACCGGGAAAGATGCTTCGCCGCCGGCATGAACGACTTCGTCGCCAAGCCGGTCGATCCGGAAATATTATTTACCACCCTGATCAAATGGCTCGCACCGGCAGTGCATTCGGGCGATGTTCCTCAAGATCCGCTCATGCCCCCGCTGCCCGTTTGTCCGGTCGAACCTGCTGTTGAAACCACGGTTGAGCCAACGGTCGAGCCGGCAAAGGCTACCCTGTTGATCGTTGATGACGCGCCGGAAAATCTGAGCGTGCTGAGCGAAATCTTGCGACCGCACTATCGGGTGCTGGCGGCAACCTCGGGCGAGGCCTGCTTGCGCGTGGTCAGCAGCCAGTTGCGCCCCGACCTGATTCTGCTCGACGTGATGATGCCGAGCATGGACGGTTATGCTGTGTTGGCTCGGTTGCGCGAAAACCCTGCTACCCGCGACATCCCGGTCATGTTCCTCACTGCGCTGACCAGGATGGAAGACGAGGAGCACGGGCTGCAACTGGGTGCCGCCGATTACCTTACCAAGCCGATCAAGCCCACCGTGGTGCTGGCGCGGGTGCGCACGCAGCTCGAAGCCAAGCAGGCGCGTGACTGGCTGAGAGACCAGAACGCTGCCCTCGAGTCCGAGGTCGCCCGGCGCATGACCGAAAACGATCTGACCCAGCGCGTCAGCATTCGGGCGCTGGCCCACCTCGCAGAAACGCGCGATCCCGAAACCGGCAACCATATTTTGCGCACCCAGGGTTATGTACAGCGACTGGCCACGCAACTGCGGCGACATCCCCGTTTCGAGACGACCATGACCGAGCGCTACATCGATCTGCTGGCACGTTCGGCACCGTTGCACGACGTTGGCAAGGTGGGTATCCCTGACCATATCCTGCTCAAACCGGGGTCACTGACCCCGGATGAATGGGTGATCATGAAGACGCATGCCCAGTTGGGCAGCGCGGCCATCGAACAGGCCGAGCGCGATATCGACATGTCGCTGGATTTCCTTGCGCTGGCCAAGGAGATTGCACACTGGCATCACGAGAAATGGGACGGCAGCGGCTATCCGGATGCTTTGACGGGCGATGCCATTCCGCTTTCTGCACGACTCATGGCGCTGGCCGATGTATTCGATGCCCTGATTACGCCACGCGTCTACAAGTCCGCGTTGCCCTATCACGCGGCACGTGACATCATTGCCAGCGAACGTGGCAAACACTTCGATCCGGATATGACTGATGCCTTCATGGACTGCTTTGTTGATTTCATCGAAATTGCCGACCGGCTTGCCGAGCGTTAGGGTGGACGGGCGCGACAGATGAAGCTTCGGACAAAAATGTGGCTGGTGCTGGGCTTGGTGATGGGGAGCGTCCTGACGCTCGATCTCGCTGTGCGCTACCAGAGAATTGCCGCCGAGCAACTGGGAGAACAAAGGGTCGACGTCCATACGATCCGCGCCATGCTGATGGCGATGCGCCGCGTTTATCACAAGCAGTTTCTTGACAGTGGGCTGCCGGTGACTGACAAGACAGTCGGATTTTTGCCAGCACACGCCTTGTCGCGTATCTCGAAGGATTTTCCCAATTGGGACAAGAGCGGCATTACTTTCAACAACGTTTCCGATCGCCCGCGCAACCCGGGCAATCAGGCAGATCGTTTCGAACTGGAGGCGATGGCCTGGTTCCGCGCCAACCCTGCCGTCGAAGAGCGCATGCAGCAGATCAGGGACGACAAGCAGGGCTGGTTACATTACACCGCGCCGATCTGGATCGAACCCTATTGCCTGAAATGCCATGGCGATGCCGACGCTGCGCCAGAGAGTATCCGCAAAACCTATGCTAATTCCTATGGCTACACGGTGGGTGATCTGCGCGGGGTAATGAGCATCAAGCTACCCCTGGCACCTTATGAAGCGGCCCTTTGGGAGCGCTGGTTGAATCGGCTCGGCTGGAGCCTGTTTTCCTACATGCTGATTTTTCTGGTGCTGGGAATTCTGATGGAGCGCTTGGTGCTGCGCCGTCTCATCATGCTGCGGCAAGCCGCACAGCAGGTCGCGGCCGGTAACCCGTCAGTTCGCCTGCCCGAAACGGGTACCGACGAATTGACGGATCTGGCGCGCGACTTCAACGTGATGGCAGAAGAAGTCGTGGCGCGCGAGCAACTGCTCAACAAGAACAACGAAGCGTTGGCGCTGGAGCGCGAACACCTCGAAGTCCGCGTGAAAGAGAGAACCGCCGAACTGGCTGCGGCGAAGGCTATTGCCGAGGATGCCAACGTGGCGAAGAGCCAGTTCATCGCCAACATGAGCCATGAGATCCGCACGCCGATGAACGCCATACTCGGCTTGACGCACCTGCTGCATGCGGGGGCGACACCACCGCAGATCGAGCGACTGGAAAAAATCAACAGTGCCGGGCAGCACCTGCTATCGATCATCAACGATATTCTCGATCTTTCCAAGATCGAGGCCGGCAAGCTGAATCTTGAGGAGAGCAATTTTGCGCTGGGCGCGCTGCTGGATCACGTGCGTTCGCTGATCAGCACAGCGGCGCAGGCCAAAGGACTGCGCATTGTGGTGGATGGCGACGCTGTTCCTACCTGGCTGCGCGGTGATCCGACCCGTCTGCGCCAGGCCTTGCTCAACTACGCCAGCAATGCAGTCAAATTTACCGAGCAGGGGACGATCACCCTGCGTGCCGTGCTGCTGGAAGATAGTGGCGACGAATTGCTGGTGCGTTTCGAGGTTGCGGACACGGGTATCGGCATCGCACCCGAGGAGATTGAGCGGCTGTTCCATGCCTTCGAACAGATCGATGCCTCGACCACGCGCAAACACGGTGGTACTGGCCTGGGGCTGGTTATCACCCGGCGGTTGGTGCAGTTGATGGGAGGTGAAGTCGGCGTCGACGGCACACCTGGCGGGGGAAGTACCTTCTGGTTTACCGCCCACATCCACCGCGGACACGGCAACATGGTCGCCGAACCGGTTTTTGCTGCGACGGATGCAGAGGCACGTTTGCGCCAGTACCATGGTGGCACACGGATCCTGCTGGCAGAAGATAACGTCATCAACAGCGAGGTGGCGCTGGAGTTGCTGCACGGTGTCGGGTTGGCGGTCGATACGGCAGCGGATGGTCTGGAGGCGCTTGAAAAAGCGAAAAACTATCCCTATGCCCTGATCCTGATGGATATCCAGATGCCCAACATGGATGGCATGGAAGCCACCCGTGCCATTCGAGCGCTGCCGCAGCGGGAGAAGACGCCCATTCTGGCCATGACAGCCAATGCTTTCGATACGGATCGGCGCGATTGCAAAGCAGCGGGCATGGACGATTTCATTGCCAAGCCGGTTGATCCCGGTGCACTTTATGCGACGCTGCTGAAGTGGTTGCCGTCAGGAACTGCGGACGAGCCGCGCGTTGCCATTCAGCCGCCTGCGCCTGCTGTGGCACCACCCGTAGCGGACACGACCAGCGCAGCGGCGCTGGAGCGTTTTACCCGTGTGCCCGGTCTTGACGTGGTGCGCGGCGTGGCCATGGTGCGCGGCAAGACGGTCAAGTATCTCGATCTGCTGTGCCGTTTTATCAAGGCACACGCCGACGACATGACGCAATTGGCCTCAAGTCTGGCCGCCGCTGATCTCGCGACTGCCCAACGCCAGGCCCATACGCTCAAGGGTGCGGCAGGAACGTTGGGGGCGAACCGACTGGCCGAAATGGCACGGAATCTGGAGGACTTGTTGCGGGCCAGTCAGGATGCTCCGGTGCGTAGCGACGAAATTGGCACGGCAATGGCAACCATCCGTCAAGAGTTCGCCATCTTGATTGCCGCCCTGCCACCGCCGCCAGCAGCCCAGCCGCCGGATGCCGTGCCGCCCGATCCGGAAACCGTGCTGAAACTACTGGATGAACTGGAATCGTTGCTGGTGCAGAGCGATACCGCTGCCGTGTCGCTTCTGGAGGATCATGCCGCGCTGTTGCGTGCTGCTTTGGGTGCGCGCTACGAAAATCTCGCACACCAGATCAAGCAGTTTGATTTCGAGACCGCGCAACAGACCGTGCGCGAGCTGCGGCAAGCGGGCTGACGAACGGCGAAAACACCCATTTTTTTATTTGGAAGATTGCATGCAACCGATACGCGGGCAATCCGCCTAACGGGGCGGGCAGTGAGCGGTTGCCTGTCATCACTGCGATAAGGATAAAAGCCACAGGCAAATCTCAGTGATAATCTAGCGCTGAGACATTATTGGGGATTCAACAATGCCAAATATCGCAACCGTACTCAAAGGTGAAATAGCTCGGCAGGTTCGCAAGGATCTGCGGAGTGAA
>CAIYZZ010000314.1 GCA_903930805.1 uncultured Rhodocyclaceae bacterium
GCCGGTCGGTGGCGGTAATCACCAAGCGGCCCTGCGGCTCTTCAAGCAAATAGCCGCCGGTCTTGCCGTAGGGGTTGGCGATGTGCTTGTCGATAAAGTTGGCTTGGCTCAGGTAGGTCACCCCGACCAGGGCACCGATCACCGTACCCTGCGCATCGCGAATCGGCACCGCCATGACAAAAACCGGCACCTGCTGCTGCTTGCCTATGCCTGGCCGGCCGATGGTCGCTTTCCCCTCTTTGAGCGCACTGACCATGGATGCCCGGTCCAGGTAGTTGATGCCGATGCGTCCCGCCGTGCGCGGCACATCGGCGATCGCCGTGCCATCCAGTCCGGTGACGAAGGTGCCGCCATTGAACGGTCCCCGCAGAATCAGACGCTCTTCCAGCAGCGCCTGCAAGGTCGGCGGATTGCCCAGAATGGCCGGGCTGATGATGCCGGCCACTTTGTTCAGTATCTGCAAGCGGGTTTCAAGTTCTTGATTGATCTCCGCAGCCACAAAAGACACCGTCGAGAACTGCTGGTCGCCCAACATACGTTGCATATCCTCGCGCAGCATGCGCCCGGCGTAGAGCGCCAGCGCCCAGATGCCGACGACGAAAATGACCAGGGTGAAGAGCGTCACCCGCGTTTTGAGCGAACGCCATTGAAAGGGTTGCCAGTTCATGGCGATGCCCGCGCGGCCCCCCGCCCGAGTCGGATGGTGAACCAGAAGAGACTACCCGCGCCTAACTGACTGTCGACACCGATGTTGCCGCCCATCATCTGCACCAGACGCTTGCTGATGGCCAACTCCAGGCCGATGCCACCATATTTCCGGGTCATCGAGCCATCCCCCTGTTCGAAGGCGGTAAACAGCCGCTTTTGCTCTTCGGTAGAAATCCCTATGCCGGAATCCTGCACCTCAAAGCGCAGCAGCAGGTCGATCGGGCCTTCCTCGGCCAACTGAACGCGTACGCTGACAGCGCCCGCAGCGGTGAACTTGATGGCGTTGTTCGTGATGTTGAGGAGGATCTGGCCGAGGCGCAGGGGATCGCCCCGCAGCACTTGATTGGCCAGCTCGGACGCGACGTCGAGACTCAGTTTCAGCCCTTTCTCAGCGGCCTTGGGACCCATCAATCTGTCGAGGTTTTTCAGGACACTGTCAAGTGTGAAGTCTGCCTGCTCCAGACTGAGACGCTCGGCTTCAAGTTTGGTGACGTCGAGAATGTCGTTGATGATGGCCAACAAATGCTCGGCGGACTGCGTTACCTTGGCGAGATAATCGATCTGTTTTGGATCGGTGGCGCGGCGTTGCGCCAAGACCGTCATGCCCATTATTCCGTTCATCGGCGTGCGCAGCTCATGGCTCATGTTGGCCAAAAATGTGCTCTTCGCCCGGTTGGCCGTCTCTGCGACTTCCTTGGCGATCAAGAGGGAGGAAGTACGCGAGGCCACCAAGGATTCGAGGTGATGGCGATGCTGTTCGAGTTCAGTCTCGATTTGCTTGCGCGCACTGATGTCCCGCAGCACGATGCGCAGGGCTGGCGCGCCGGTCCCGTCCGGCACGGCGATGGCTTCCAGCCGCGCCCAGAATGGCGTACCACCCGCTTTCAGCAAGCGCAAATCGCACGATTGCTGTTGCTGGGTCTCGATGATCTGGTGGCGGTAACAATAGAAGATTTCCTGGTCTTCCTTGAGGATGAAGTGACTGATCGGCTGCTTGACCAGCGCGTCCCGGGTCGCACCCAGAATGGCGGCGGTGGTGAGGTTGGCCTGTTCGATCAGCCCATGTTCATTCAAGGTGAGATAGCCCACCGGTGCCAGATCGTAGAAGTCGAAGTAACGCGCACGCGCGGTGTCCAGCGCCAACTGGGTCTGGCGCAATTCTTCGTTTTGCATCTCCAGCTCGACCTGATGTACGCGCAGGTCGTGGAACATCTGCCGCAGAGCCGTGGGTGACACAGCCTCGAAATCATCGGGTAACTCCCGCAGCGACGCCTCGGCGCGCTGGCGCAACGTCAGCCCCGCGCTCAGGGGTGGGGTCACTCTTTTTTCCGCAAGGTGCGCCAGGCGATTCATCGTCGTCTCTCAGGTTGATATCTCGGGTTGCAGAAATTCTGGCGCGGCAAACCCGGAAAGTTTGTCGGGTGCGTGCCGGGATCTGATTTTCCGTACATCGCCCTGGCAATCCACTGTCATCAGTGTCATGTCGTCGAAGCCATGGCGCTCCCCGACAAACGCATTCACCGCCAGGATCAGCGCCTCATGCCGCGCTGGCGGCGCATGCGCTTGCAGCGTCCGCAGGGCGCGTTGCTCGCCAAAAGCCTCGCCTTCAGCATTTTCCGCCTCCAGCAGACCATCGGAAAAGGCCACCAGTTGTCCGCTGTCGGGCCACTGATACACCTCGGTTTGCGCCGTGAAGGTGCGGTCGAGGACACCCAAGGGCATGCTGGTCGAAATGAAGCATGAATCCACATTCCCGCTTTCCCCGAGGAAATAGGCGGACGGGATGCCGCCATTCCACACTTCCACCGTGCGATTGTGGCTATCGATGCAGGCCACCAAGGCGGCCACATAACGGCCGGTGGGCGATTGCTCATGCACGGCCCAGTTCATTTCCTCCACGACCATGCCCACCGCCAGGCCCTTGCTGACCATGCTGTAAAAGATGTGGTTGATTGGCAGCAGATTGAGCGCCGCCGGCAGGCCATGCCCGGTCGAATCGGCCAGCATGACGTAAAGCCGACCGTTGTGCGTGCGCGATACCGCCACCAGGTCGCCACTCACGATCTCGGTTGGCCGAATCCAGTAGCGCACCTGTTTGTCGTGCAATTGCTCCGGTCGCATCATGCGGCCCATCAAGTCCACCACCAGCCGCCGTTCTTCCTCCGCCCCCGCCTGATAGGCGGAAAGCTGGGCATTTGCCCGCGCTAGTTCGCGGTTATTCAATTGCCGCGCCATGGCCTCTTCGATCGTCTGCATCAGCACGCTGATCGTAACCGGCTTGAGCAGGTAGCCATCGATACCAATTTTAATGGCCTCCAGCAAGTGGCCGGCGTCATCGCAGTGGGTGATCAGGACAACCGGCGTGGCGGGGTCCGCCCGCTTGATTTCCCTGGCCAGTTGCAGGCCATCCATGATGGGCATCATAAGATCGCTCACCACCACGTCGGGATGCAGCTTGTGAAACAGCGCCACCCCTTCCTGGCCATTGGCGGCGGTAAACACCTGCCCTACATGCTTTTCAAGCAGCCGGCGGGTTTCACTGCGCAGCAGCGCGTCACCCTCCACCAGCAGAATAACGAGCTGTTTTGAATCAGTGGAGCTGTTCATTGAAAACACTCCTTCTCGCCCTGATGCCCCATTTGTCGTCGGTTTCGTAGCCGGTGATGCGGTCGCCGCCGCCGTTGCCGAGTGCCCGGGAGAGATCCAGGTCGTAGGGGCTGCTCACCTCTGCTCTTGCTCGCGTGTCATACGCGATCCACACCACCGGGCGCAAGGTATTGTGCGCGTTATGTTCCACCACCACGCCGATCAAGCCGCTTTCCAGAACCACCAACGAGCCGACCGGGTAGATGCCGATGCTGCGGATGAAATGGCGCACCAGTTCCTCGTTGAAATGGAACTTGCTCCATTCCTGGATTTTCCGGATCGCCTCCGCCGGGCTCATCGGTTCGTGATAGACGCGGGTGGACGTGATTGCATCATAGACATCGACAATTGCCGCCATCTGGCCCAGCGGCGAGATGGCGCCCCCCTTCAACCCACTCGGGTAGCCCGAACCGTCAAACCGTTCGTGATGGTGCAAGCTGATGTCGAGCGCGTAGGGCGACAGGCTGCTAAGCTGTTGCAGCACCTCCTGCCCGTGGCGCACATGATCTTTCATGATCTCAAACTCATCGGCGCTGAGCCGGCCCGGTTTGTTGAGAATGTCGTCCGGCACCTTCATTTTGCCAACGTCGTGCAAGAGCCCGCCGAGAGTCGCTTGCCGCGTGATGTCCTTGCTCAGCGACAAGGCGTTGCAGAAGGTGGCGAGCAGTGCGCCCACGCTCACTGAATGCAGGAAGGTATAGCCATCCTTGGTCTTGATCAGCCCCAGGCCATTCAAGGCATTCGAATTGCGCAGCACGGATTCGGCAATGGCGTCCACCGCAGAGTCAAGGTCTTCAAGGGCGCCCTGCTGGCCCAGGCGGATATCCGCCATGAGTCGATTGACTGACCGAGAGGCTTCCGCATGCAGCCTGGCCGCGCCGGGGGCTTCTTCGCGCAAGCTTACGCGCGGCTCCGTGCCCGTGGGCAGGCTGGCCGCCAGATCGAGCAATTCCTGCTCCACTGCTTCACTAATCTCCCGGGTGTCCGGTGCATCGGCGACGCCCTTGCCGCGCCGCGTATCGATATACAACTCACGCACGCCCAGGGCGTGAATTTCCTCGACCTTGATTTCATCCATCACCTTGAACCGAATGGGAAACAGCGGATGCACCCCCCAACTGCAATTCAGATCATGCACATACATGCCGGGGGTCAGTTGATGGGTTTTGATTTTCTTGATCATGGCGTTAGAAGAGTTCGACTCCGGGTGCGTTGAAGCATGCTGCGCCGCCGCCACGCCGGGCCGCGTAACTGCCGTGCTCGTCTTCCTTGGCGATGAACTTGGCGAGAATGGACTTGATCGCCTGACCACCAAAATTGATCGTACCTTCCTCAATCTCCAGATTGGCCCCAATGTCGTCAAACACACGGGATTTCTCATTAAGAGCGACGTCCAGCCGTTCAACCATCTGCCGCACGACGTCCTGATACTGCACACTCATCAGCATGTCGTTGATTTGCCCGGCCAGTTGTGCGTTGATGCCGGCCCCCTCGGCAATCTGGCCACGCAGTGCCTCGCCCCGCGTTTCCAGCTTCTCTTGCATGGTGCTGATGACACCCACCAGATGCAGGGCCTGGGCCAGATCGCGGTTGATTAACTCCTGCGCATCCGTGCTGAAGGCCACGCCCACACTGGACTGGGCCTTTTCGATCCCGCTCCAGACCATATCGGCAGCTTCGCGGGAACGGGTGGCCAGCTTGCGCACTTCGTCCGCCACAACGGCGAAGCCCCGGCCCTGATCGCCAGCACGCGCCGCCTCGATGGCCGCGTTCAAGGCCAGGAGATTGGTCTGGGCACTGATGTCCTTGATCACAGCAACCAGCGTGCCGAGCTCTCCCACGTTTTCGATGATGTGTTTGAACTGCTCCCGCTCTCGAAGAATCCGTGCCGGCAACTGACTGATGAATTCACTGACTTCCGTGATCGCCTGCGGGTTGTCGGCGGCACCTTCCTGATGCGGTTGTTCCGCCCCATCATTCAGCAGGGCAATCAGCCGCGCACTCTGCTGATCCAGGCCGGTGATGCGTTCCAGTATCTGCATGGCCGATGCTTCCGTAAAACCGATAATTTCCTTGTGCTGCGCAATGAAGGACGCATCGAGCGCATAGGCTTCCTTCAGCGCCGCAGCGGTCTGGCTACACTTCTCCCGCAGCATTTCACGTTCCATCTGCAGCAGGGACAGGCAGGCCAGGCTGGAGAAAAAGGTGGTTTCCACCCCACCCCATTCGCCGATCCGCAGCCGGCTGAAGACCAGGAAGAGCGCTGCGCCCAACCCCAATACGGAGAGAAATATCATGCACGCATCCAGCACAGCGGGGGAGAGATCGCTGGATGCCGCCCACGCCGCACTGAAACCACTGAAGGCGTAATGCACCAGCACCATACACAGCGCCATGCCGACCACCACCACGATGAAGAAGTTGCGAATGTGGTCAAGCTGGCGATAGGCGCCTTTGCTCCAGGTACTCTCAGTCAGACTAATTTCCATGGTATCTACTCCTAATCCAGCCACCCAGAGACAGCAACTGCGCTTGGCAATGGCTGTTTTATGGCGACGGATAGTGTGGCGCTTCGCGCGGCAACTACGCCGGCGCGTAAGGACAATAGAGGTGGCCGTAGCTCACGGGGCGGAGGGATGCTTCCTCTGCCACCGGTTCGACGATACCCAGCCACAGCGCGCTGATGTGCAATATCCGCACAATCGCTACCGTTTCATGGGGACCGTAATAGCGCAGCTCGCGACCATACGATGAACGACAGGCACCGGCCGGCCAAACGGCCAGATAACACCCCTTAGCCAGCGCTTCACCGCTGGCTGTTTCATAGCGATTGGCGTGGCGTTTCATGTTCACCACAAATTGGGGGCAATCGACACTGACGATTTCACACTGAACCATTTTGCTTGGCCGAGACTTTTTCATTTTATTCAGGCTCCGTTACACCTACCCCGCCGCATGCGGCGGGGTGCTTCAATCATTCACTGACCACTGCGCAGCAAACTTTCAATATCGGCTTCGGCCTGCAGCCAGTCAGCCAGATGGTTTTCTGGCGCGAAGCCGCGCCGTTCAGCGTGAAAATAGGCTGCTTCGGCGATCATCTGTTCGCGCGGGAAATCGCTGTTGCCTGAGGATGATTCAAATTTGTCCGCTTCATGCCCATGCTGCTTCGAGCCATTGCCTTTGACTTTCTTCACTGCATCGCTCTTGTTCTTCATCTTGATCTCCTGATTTGACTTGCGGTTGGTATTCATGAACTTGCCCCCTTCAGCAGCAGGCATCGATCCAGTGACTGTCCGGAGCATTGGCCCTGCGCGGCATTGAGGCGGCGGCAATTGCCACACAGGAGCGTTCGCAACTGGGTCATGGCAAATAACGAAGCCTGACCATTCCTGATGAGATCCTCGGCCAGATTCCCCAGATGCAGGATGCCCTCGCGATGCAGATTCTGCACATGGAGTTGATCCACCCATTGCCGGCTTAGCCGCACGACCTCTTGCAGCAAATGATGGCTGCCATCGGCACCATCGGCAGCAGTGGCTACAGCATCAGCCGAGGGCAACGGGGCAGTGTCTGAAGATGTCTGGAGATATACGGATAGCATGATTGGCTTTCTTTTTCGTGTCTGAAGCTAGGGCGTGGCCGTCTCTTCAAGTCGGCAGACGTTGAGGAGATAAATCTTCCGGCCACAGGAGACTATGCGCGACAAATTGATTTCAACTTCGAACGTGATTCCGGCGGCGTTCATCGCCCCGAATTCACGCCAGCCACCATCGCGGCAAAGTAGGACGAGGTATCTAGCGTCAAAGCCCGGTGACCTCCCGCCAAGATGAAACCCCGCGATGAATTCCGTGATCCGCCTCCCCATCAGTTGGCGAGGGCTTGCGCCGAACAACCGCTCTGCGGGTGTGCCGCAACTGAGAATCCTGCCCAGACGATCGAGAATCATCGTGGCAGTCTCGCCACCCGTTGGCACGCTACTGTGCCGTACCTCCAGCGCCGACTTTTCGTCGGGAGCCGTTGCACGATGGCCTGAAACGCTTGCAGTCGGGTAAAGAGAATATGGAGACGTCATCATGATGTCATCCGTGATGTCAAACTGCCCCGGACCGCTACGCGCAGTCGCCAGCCGGAGACACGATGAGGGACAATCTGCCGTATCCCGCACTATCGAGAAGATTGAGGCAAAGCGAGCTGGCGAAGCTTTCTCCGTCCTGTGTCACCGCCTGAAACTGGCGCCCGATGCGGCAGAGAAATCGCAGGCGCGCATTGGGTTGGCCGCTCTCCATCAGAGCCACTCCCGCCAACTCTGGCAAAAGCATTGAAATGGCCCGCCAGACCAGCGCGGTACGGTGATACTTGAACAGGTTCTCACCGGCGCGGTTGCAGTCGCATATCATGCCGCGACCATCCAGCGTCAGCACTGCCATGTCTTCCAAGGCGCTGACTGCGACTGCGCTTTCTTCGCCGGCGTTCGGTGTGACCGTGCCGCCGCTCTTGCGTTGCATCGCCGTGACATTCATGTCGATCTCCCTCCGCAGGTGCTCGTGATCTGGGCGCCGGAATCCACCGACGCAGGCTAGGGCGAACTTGGCCGGCAGGTATTTGATCGAACTGGGCCGGGGCTGCTTCGCTCCATGCCAAATGTATGCTGCACCGGGGGTGATGGGAATTACGTGATCACAGTATTTTGATACTGTGAAACCGGTAGGGTGGGCGCGATAGCTGCCTGCCACGGCAAACCGTGGCGCACACCGTGCCGTCTCGCCAGCGCCGACTTTTCGCCAGGCCTCAGGCCGAAATCAGGCCGGTGCGAATAGCATGTCGCGTCAGATCCACCACGTTATGCAAATCGAGCTTTCTCATGAGGTTGCGGCGGTGGGTGTCGACCGTGCTTGGTGCAATATGCAATGCGGCCGCGATGCCCGGCGCGGTCTTGCCTTCAGCAAGCAGGATGAGCACCTGAAGTTCGCGCTGGGATAGTGCATCGGCGCTGGCATTGCCGGGCGCGGACTGCCGACCCGGCAAACTGGCGGCCACCAGCGCGGCGGCTTCCGGGCAAAGATAACTACGACCAGCGACTACGTTGCGAATACCTTGTAGCAACTCGGTGCCGGCCGCCGATTTGACGATGTAACCGTGCGCACCCGCGTCAAGCATCTGCTGGATGATGTGGCGGTCGAGGTGGGTAGATAAGGCCAATACCTTGATTTGCGGGTGGCTGGCATGCAAGCACCGCGTGATCTCGATGCCGGAGAGCCCCGGCAGAGCGACATCCATGACGACCACGTCGGGCACTAGCTCGCCCACCCGCCGCAACGCCGTCTCGCCATCACCGACTTCTGCGACGACTTGCAGCGTCCCATCCCGTTCCAGCACGCCGCGCAGGGCTTCGCGGATCATCGTATGGTCATCAACCAGCATGATGCGGATCATGACGGCCGGGCCTCCTTGACGGCAATGGCACAGGGCATGGTCAGGGTGATCGTGGTGCCGTGGCCGGGGCGGCTGTCGATTTCCATTTGGCCACCGATAGCGCTCATGCGTTCGTAGATGGAGCTGAGGCCAAAACTGCCGCGTCCCGGCAAGCCGCCATCGAAGCGATTGGCGGTGAAACCGCAGCCGGCGTCGCTCACGACCAACCGCAGTTGCTCGTCATCGCAGCGGACGGCAAGCGTCGCCGCGCCGACCTTGGCATGCCTGGCGACATTGATCAGGAGTTCGCGAGCGGAACGAAACAGCATGGCCTGTATTTCGGCAACAAGTGACTTGGTGCAGTTTTTGTCGTGGATCTGCACGGTGAGGCCATACCCGCGGCGCATTTCCTCGCTCAGCCATTCCAGCGCCGACACGAAGTCGAGCATTTGCAGGATCGGGGGACTCAACTGCTGGGTGATCATCCGCACAGCCTGGTCGGACTGGTCCACCAGCTTCACGATTTCATCGACCGACGCCTGCGGCGAGTCCGCGACGAGCGCGCTCAGTTTAATCTTGATCACCGCCAGAAGCTGGCCGAGGCTGTCATGCAGTTCCTGCGCCAGCAGGTGGCGTTCGCGTTCTTCGGTCAGCGTCAGCTGCGTTGCAACCTTACGCAGCTGCGTGGTTCGTTCGCGCACCCTGTTCTCGAGTTCTGCCGCCATCCCGCGCAATTGATCTTCGGCCAACTTGCGCGCGGTGATGTCGCGATCGATACCGCGGTAACCCAGCAGATTCCCCTGCGGGTCAAGGATCGGTGTGCCACTGGTGAGCGTGATACGTGCTGTACCATCCTTGCTCAGCACAATGTTCTCCAGATCGATGAACGACTTCTTCGCGGCGGCGATGTTGCCAAACGCGCACTCAACCCGCGGCGCTTCATCAGCCGGCATGAAATCGAACGGTACCTTGCCGAGAACTTCCTCCGGCGCATAGCCCAGCAGCGCTTTAACGCCGTCCGAGACATAGGTATAGCGTGCCTGGGCGTCAGCCTCCCAGATCCAGTCGGCAGACACCCTTGCAATGTCGCGGAAGCGTTGCTCGCTCTGACGCAGTTCCAGTTCTGCCTGCTTGCGCATGGTGATGTCGCGCAGCACGATGCGCAAGGCCGGCACGCCGGCCTCGTCCGGCACGGCGATAGCTTCCAGCCGCGCCCAGAATGACGTGCCGTCAGCCTTCAGCAGCCGCAAATCGCACGGTTGATGTTGCCAGGTCTCGATGAGTTGTTGGCGGTAGCGGTAGTAGATTTCCTGGTCTTCCTTGAGAATGAAGTGACTGATCGACTGTTTGAGCAGTGCGTCCCGGACTACGCCCAGCAGGAAGGCAGTGGTGAGATTGGCTTGTTCTATCAGCCCCCGCGCATTCACGGTGAGGTAGCCCACCGGCGCGAGATCGTAGAAGTCGAAATAGCGCGCCTGCGCGGTGTCCAGCGCCAACTGCGCCGCGCGCAAGTCCTCGTTCTGCATCTCCAGTTCGGCCTGATGCACGCGCAGGTCGTGGAACATTTGCCGCAGGGCTGCCGGTGACAGAACCTCGAAATCCTCGGGTAATTCCCGCAGCGACACTTCGGCGCGCTGGCGCAGCGTCAGAGCCGGGCTTACCACCGGGACGGCGCGTTTATCCTTGCGCGGCACGGGCTTGCTCCAGCGCGGCTTCGATGCGCTTCTTCTCGGTGATGTCCACGAAAGTGATCACCGCGCCTTCAATCACGTTCTCCTGCGTGCGATAGGGCTGGATGCGCAGCGTGTACCACGGGCCCACCGTCGTCTGCACTTCCAGCTCTTTGGGTATCAGGGTATCCAACACCGCTTGCGTGTCCGCCACCAGCGCGTCGTAGCCGACCAGGTTGGAAACAATGTGGCCCACGGGCCGCCCGACATCGGCGCGGATCAGGTTGATGATGGTGCTAACGGCCGGAGTGAAGCGCAGGATGCGCAGTTGATGATCGACAAACACGGTGCCGATGCCGGTGCCGGCCAGCAGGTTGTTCATGTCGTCATTGGCGCGCGACAGATCCGCCACCTTGGCTTGCAGTTCGGCGTTGACCGTGGCGAGCTCTTCATTGACCGACTGTAATTCTTCCTTGGAGGTTTCCAACTCCTCGTTGGTGGATTGCAGTTCCTCGTTGACCGACTGCATTTCCTCGTTCGAGGATTTGAGCTCTTCGGTGGAGCTTTCCAGTTCCTCACGGGTGCTCTGGATGTATTCGTCCTTGGCCCGCAACTCATGCTGCAAAGCGGCGATGCGCGCTTCGATTGCCGTGCCGCCAGCGCCGACTTTTTCGCTCGTCGCCAACGCGGTCTGCTCAGCTTGCGCCGGGGCAACGGCTGACGCCTCCTCCAGAATGACCAGGTAGAGTGGTACTTCCAGTGTTTCAGGTGGCACGATCGGGTTGCTCGCCAGCGGCTGGACGCTCAGGTTGACCGTGGTGACGTGGCCGTTGGTCTTGACGCGAAGACCGGGGTAACGCACCGTCTCCTGGCTGCTCGCCGCCTTGTGCAGGGCCGTGCTCAGTTCAAACCGCAGCCCGTCGCGGGCCATCTTCAGGATATTGTTGATGCCGACCTCGCCCGGGGCCAGCTCCAGATACATGCCCGTGCGGCCGTGCAGGTAGAGGATGTCGCCCTGGCCGTTGACCAGCGCGCCGGCCGGGACGACCTGCTGCAACAGCGCCTGTTCGGTCAACTCGCGCAGGGGAAGTTTTACCGGGAATGGCGTCCTGTCGACGCTCCGGGGCAGTGCCGCCCTGATGGCCGTCAGCGGCGGCACAAAGCGGCCCAGGGTGGCGCGCTGCGCCCCCAGTGCATCCGGTTTGCGCTGGAAGAGCTTGGCTTTGCGGTCGAGCTCCCCAAACAGATCGCCGAACTCGCCCACGTTTTCGGAGGTACCGAGGAACAGCAGGCCGCCCGGGTTCAGCGCGAAGTGGAACAGGGGGATGAGTTTCTTCTGCAAGGACGCGCCCAGATAGATCAGCAGGTTGCGGCAACTGATGAGGTCAAGTTTGGAAAAGAGCGGGTCCTTGATCAGGTCCTGCTCGGAAAACACCAGCATGTCGCGGATGCCCTTGTGAATGCGGTAGCCCCCGCCTCCAGGCTCGGCGGTGAAAAAACGCGCCAGCCGTTCCGGCGTAAGGTCGGCGGCGATGCTGGCCGGATAGAGTCCGGCGCGGGCGGTGGCAATCGCCCGGCTGTCGATGTCGGTGGCGAAGACCTGCACGGTGTAGCTTTGCTTGAGCACCTCCATGCGCTCTTGCAGCAGGATGGCGAGGGAATAGGCCTCCTCGCCGGTGGAGCAGCCCGTCGACCAGACACGGATCACGGCATCCGCGCGTTTGCCGGCAAAGAGTTGGGGGATGATCTGGTCTTCCAGCGCCTGAAAGGCCGCGGGATCGCGGAAGAAATTGGTCACGCCGATCAACAGGTCGCGAAACAGCGCTTCCACCTCGGCCGGCGTCTGCTGCAAGTATTTGACGTAATTATCGAGCGCGTCGATCTGGTTGACGGCCATGCGCCGTTCGATGCGGCGGTGGATGGTGCTCGGCTTGTACAGGGAAAAATCGTGGCCGGTCTGGGCGCGCAGCAAAACGAAGATTTTCTTCAGCGCGCTCTCGGTCTTGGGTGCCGGGACGCTATCCGGCCGCGCCGGGCGGCCGAAGGCATGCACGGCGTAGGCGATGAGCTGGGCGGGCATCTCGGCCGCCGGCAGTTCGTAATCCACCAGGCCGGTGGCGATGGCGCTCGTCGGCATGCCATCAAACTCGGTGGAGGCAGGGTTTGCGCCATGACCATGCCGCCTTCGCCCTTGATGGCCCGCACCCCGAGGGTGCCGTCGCTGCCGGTGCCGGAAAGGACAATGCCGATGGCGCGTTCGCCCTGGTCCTGGGCGAGCGAGCGGAAGAAGAAGTCGATCGGCAGGCGCTGGCCGCGCGGGGCAACCGGTTCCAGCAATTGCAGCGTGCCGTTGAGAAACGCCATGTCGCGATTGGGCGGAATGATGTAGGCGCAATTGATTTGCACCGTCATGCCGTCCTCGACCTCGAACACCTGCATGCGGGTGTAGCGACGGATGAGGTCGGCGAGAATGCTCTTGTGGTCCGGTGCCAGATGCTGCACCAGCACGAAGGCCATGCCGGGATCGGTAGCGGCGGGCATGCCGGAGAAAAACGCCTCGAACGCCGCCAGCCCCCCGGCCGAGGCACCAATGCCGACGATGGGGAAGGCGCTGGTGGGAGTATTGTCCACCGGTAGCGCAGGCGAGGAAGGAGGTGCCAACGTTTGGGGCTGGGTCTTCCCCTTCATCTTGCGATCTGTCACGCGTTCTCCTCAGCGCCGAGATGGCGGTTTTATGCGAGGATACTATGCTCGTCACAGGGTTGGCGGATATTGCCAAGTTTTGCCAAACGATTTCCCGGACTGACTCGGAGATGGGACCAGGTTAATCTGCTGATGGAAAATGATCCGATAACTCAATGCCTCCACGCTCATGAAAATTTGGGTTGACGCTGATGCCTGTCCAGGCGTTATCAAGGACATCCTCTACCGCGCTGCAGATCGCGCGCAGGTGCAACTGACGCTGATCGCCAACCAGATGCTGCGTGTTCCGCCTTCACCCTGGATTCGGGCCCTTCAAGTGCCAGCGGGATTCGATGTCGCCGACCAGCGCATTGTCCAAGAGGTAGTGGCCGGCGATCTGGTGATCACCGCCGATGTGCCGCTCGCCGCTCAAGTGATCGCAAAGGGTGCGCTCGCACTCGATCCGCACGGCGAGTTGTTCGATGCAAACAACATTCTGGAACGGCTGACCCTGCGCAACTTCATGGAAGGCCTCCGCAGCAGCGGTGTCGAAACCGGGGGGCCGGCAGCGTTTTCAGCCGCTGACCGGCAGGCGTTTGCAAACCGCCTTGATGGGCTCCTGATAAAACTTAAGCGACACGCTCAATGACATTCAACGTCGCTCAACCCGGAACTCCACCATAAAAATTAGCCGCCCACCTCTACCAGGTGGTGCCGCAGCACTGGCGTGACATCTTGCGCCAACCGGAATTCCCGGACGGCAGCAAAGAGCCTGTCGGCTTGTGGATAACTTCTGCGCATCAGCCCTAGCCACTGCTTTAGCCTGCCCGGTGATTGGTGGGGTAGTACCTTTTTTTGCACCTGAATCCAGAAGTCGGCAATCATGCGGGCCACAGCATGCCAGTCGGCAACGGGATCGCCAGCAACTCCCTCATGAATCCTTCGCGCCAGCAATGGATCAGCGACTGCACCGCGGCCCAGCATGACGTCGGCACAACCACTGACCGCACGCATGGCATGATAGTCGGCGACGGTCCAGACCTCGCCATTGGCAATCACCGGTATTTGCACCGCCTCTCTGATGCGGGCAATCCACTCCCAGCGGGCTGGAGGACGATAGCCGTCTTCCTTCGTTCGTGCATGGACGACAAGTTCCTGGACGCCACCCATCTCGAGAGCGCGGGCGCAGTCGAGCGCCTGTTCGGTGCTGTCGATACCCAGGCGCATCTTGGCGGTAACCGGGATCTCTTTGGGAACGGCAGCACGCACTGCCGCCGCAATCCTGTTCAGGAGTTTGGGGTCGTCCAGCAACGCGGCCCCGCCTCGGTTACGGTTGATCAGTGGCGTCGGACAACCAAAATTGAGGTCGATGCCGGCAGGGTGCAGGCGTGCAACATGTGCGGCATTGGCCGCCAGCAAATCAGGATCTGAGCCGAGCAACTGGACGCGCACCGGCGTCCCGGCACGGGTGCGCGATGACTGCTTGAGCTCAGGGCTGATGCGGATGAAAGCAGAATGCGGCAACACCGTTGCGCTGACGCGAACGAACTCGGTGACACACCAGGCATAGCCGCCGGCCTGCGTCAGGACATCCCGCAGAATATCGTCGGCGAGTCCTTCCATGGGTGCGAGAATCAGGCGGAATGGGGGCTGGGTATCTGACATCGGCCTTCTCGCAGTTACTGGCAGCCTTCGGGCAAGACTGCCAGGATCAACTCCAGTTGTTACTGGAAAGTCGCGTCTTCGATGAGCACCTTGTAGGCATAACCAGAACCGAAATCCTTGTCGGTACGAACGACACCTTTTACGGTAAGGACGTCTCCCACTTTCGCCTCGCTCATGGTGGTTACGAGAATATCGTTCGTGCTGTCTGCCGCAGAACCCGATCCATCGCGCAAATGAATCCAGTTTTTACCCATGATGCCCGGGTTGTACTTCACGACTTTGCCACGCACCAGAACAGGCTTGTCCTTCAATTCGGCGGCCTTTGTGATGATTTCCGCCACTGTCCAGGCATTTGCCCCAACAGCCTTTGGAATCTGGATGTCAGCAGTGTCTGCCGTTTTGGCAACGCCGGAGTGAGCCATGGGATTGCCACTCCCCTGCGCCCCTGCCCCGGCCAAGGTTCCAAAAACGATCGTCTGAAATGTCTTCTTCAGCGACTTGCTCTCGAAGTTGCTCATGACCGTCACGTTTTCAATCGTGACTTTTGCGCCTTTCTTGATCGGGGTTTTATTCACCGCAGCCCAAGTTTCTCCATCTTTTGTCTTGATGCGGAGGTAGGTATAACTCTCGACGTCCTTGACCTCAAGGACCTCCCCCTTGACAACGGTCGCTTCTGGCGAAATGGGGACGGGTTTTTCACCTGCCCAGGCGAATGTGGCGATAACGAGAAGGAAGATCGACAACAGGATTTTCATGATTCGGGTGCTCATCAATGATGGACCCCGAAGCATACCCCCAAAAAC
>CAIYZZ010000315.1 GCA_903930805.1 uncultured Rhodocyclaceae bacterium
CCTTGGCGTTGGCCGACTGCTGCCGGGCCCGCGCCTGGGTCGAGGCTTCCATATAGTCGTCGTAGTTTCCTGGATAGACCTGGAGCTTGCCGTAGTCCAGGTCGGCCATGTGGGTGCAGACCTGGTTGAGGAAGTGGCGATCGTGGGAGATGATGATCATCGTACTTTCGCGCGCGTTGATCACGTTTTCCAGCCAGCGGATGGTGTTGATGTCGAGGTTGTTGGTTGGTTCGTCGAGCAGCAGAATCTCGGGGTTGGCAAACAACGCCTGTACCAGCAGCACGCGCAGCTTCCAGCCCGGCGCGACTTCGCGCATCGGTCCGGTGTGCTGCTCGATGGGAATGCCGACGCCCATCAGCAACTCGCCGGCGCGTGCCTCGGCGGTGTAGCCGTCGTATTCGGCAAAATGGGATTCCAACTCGGCGGCGTGCATGTAGTCGTCTTCGGTCGCGTCCGGATTGGCGTAGATTGCGTCCTTTTCCTGCATGCAGGCCCACATCGCATCGTGGCCCATCATCACCACGTCAAGCACACGCACGTCTTCGTAGGCGAACTGATCCTGGCGCAGGAAGGCCATGCGCTCATGGGCGTCGAGGCTGACGTTGCCGCCGGAGGGCTCCAGCACGCCGGCGAGAATCTTCATGAAAGTGGTCTTGCCGGAGCCGTTGGCGCCGATCAGGCCGTAGCGATTGCCCTCGCCAAATTTGACAGAAACGTTTTCAAACAGGGGCTTGACCCCGAATTGCATGGTTATATTGGATGCGGCAAGCACTGAAAATCCTTAGTTAGATCTGAAGAAAGGCGCGGAGTCTACCCGCAATGCGGGCGCGACTTGCTAAAGTGCTAATTATGAAAAAACTCACTCTGGGGAAAATCCTGCAATCGCAGGGCTTCGGCACGAAGAAAAGCTGCCATTACATGGTGCTCGACGGGTTGGTGGAAGTCGACGGCGGGCTTGTCGATGATGTCCATGCCGAATTCGATCCCATGGAACAAGGGGGCCTGAAGTTCAAGGTCGATGGCGCAGCGTGGATTTATCACGAATACGTCTATGTGGCGCTCAACAAGCCAGCCGGCGTCGAATGCTCACGCCGGCCCAAGCACCATCGCGGAGTGCTCAGTCTTCTACCCGATCAATTTACCGAGCGCGACGTGCAGCCGGTCGGCCGCCTCGACCACGACACCACCGGCCTGCTGCTGCTTTCCGACGACGGCAACTTCATCCACGCCCAGTCTCACCCCAAGCGCCACGTGCCGAAAACCTACGTGGCGACCACGCAAGACCCGGTAACACCGGAACTTGTGGCGCAACTTTCGGCGGGCGTGAAGCTGACCGACGAACCCGATCCGCTGGCAGCGCAAGCGCGGCAACTGAGCAGCCATGAAATCGAAATCACCCTCGACATGGGCAAATATCATCAAGTGAAGCGCATGCTCACCGCTGCCGGCCACCATTGCATGGCCTTGCGCCGTTCGGCGATCGGTGGGCTGACGGTGGAGGCGCTGGGGCTGGAGGAGGGCGGATGGACTTATCTCACGCCGGAGCAACTGGGGTTGCTCGTTGCCGCTTGAGCAAAAGTCGGCACTGGCGGGACGGCAAGATGATATGAATGGACAGACAATTTCCTCCGAACCTTCCCCCTGGATCGCCCGCTTCGCGCCGCTGATTCCGACGGGTGGCGATGTACTCGATCTGGCCTGCGGGGGCGGGCGGCATGCGCGACTGCTGGCCGGGCTGGGTTATCAGGTCGAGGCGGTGGATCGCGACGGCGATGCACTAGCCGGGTTGGCAGGCGTTGTGGGTGTCAACACGCACCAGGCTGATCTGGAAGGCGGCTCCTGGCCCTATTACGGGCGCGGTTTCGATGGCATCGTGGTAAGTCGCTACCTCTATCGTCCCCTGATGCCCAACCTGTTTGGCAGCCTTGTCGCAGGCGGTATCCTGATCTATGAGACTTTCATGGTCGGGCAGGAGTTGTTCGGCAATCCGAGCAACCCGGCGTATCTCTAGCGCCCGGGCGAGTTGCTGGAACTGATGCACAAACGCTTCACGGTGATTGCTTTCGAGCAGGGCGAAATCGGCGGCGAGACGCCGCAAGTCATTCAACGCATTTGCGTGAGGCGGGGTAGGGCTGTCAGCTTGCCGTGATTTTCCGGGCGATGTACTCGATGCTGGCCGGGCTCAGGTCGTCGGCAGCGAATATCGCCGCAGCACCGAAATCCCGGTAGTTTTTCTCTTGCGAACGCTGGTAGAGCGCGTCATAGTGCTGTTCGAGCAGGGATTCGACAAGGGCGAGAAACTCGCCAGCATCGATCAGCGCTGTCCAGTGCGCAATGGTTTCATGGCTTTGCAGTCCGCGCAGGTGGCCGAGTTGCGCGATCAGCCATTGCGGACGGGTCAGGAAATAATCGTAGTCGCGCATTAAAAAGTCGGCTCTGGCGGAACGGCTTGCGTTGATACGCAGGCAGGGTGCGGTGCGGATGGCGGCGATGATGGCATCGGGTAATTGCAACACGCCGATGCGGCGGCTCTCGGCCTCGACAAAGACCGGCCGTGCTGGATCAAGCGGGGAGAGCGCGGCCAACAGCCGTGACTCGAACATCTTCTGCCCGGGCTGTGGCGCGTCGGGCAGGCTGCCGAGCACCGAACCCTTGTGGGCGGCGAGTTCCTCCAGATGCAATATCTGCTCGCCTTGCGCTGCCAGTGCTTCGAGAATGCGGCTCTTGGCGCTGCCGGTGGGGCCGGAAATCACCTTGAAGCTGAAACACTGTGGCAACTCGGCAAGCGTGTCGATGACGTGGCGTCGCCAAGCCTTGTAGCCGCCTTCGAGACGGTGGGCGTCCCAGCCGATTTCGCGCAGAATATGGGCGAAAGCGCCAGAACGCTTGCCGCCGCGCCAGCAATACACCAGCGGTCGCCAGGTCTTCGGCTGGTCGAGAAAATGCTGCTCAATGTGATCGGCGATGTTGCGGGCCACCAG
>CAIYZZ010000316.1 GCA_903930805.1 uncultured Rhodocyclaceae bacterium
CAGCGAATGGGCAACGCTCCCGCTCGCAAAGGGCGGCAAACTCATCAAGGCGATCCGGACCGATGGCCAGCACATAACGCTCCTGCGCCTCGTTGCTCCAGATTTCGCGCGGCGCCATGCCCGGTTCCTCGTTGGGTACGGAACGCAGGTCGAACAAGGCCCCGCGACCGGCATCGTTCGCAAGTTCCGGCATCGCATTCGAAATGCCGCCGGCGCCGACGTCGTGGATGGCCAGGATCGGATTCGCTTTACCCATTTGCCAGCAACGGTCGATCACCTCCTGCGCACGCCGCTGCATTTCCGGGTTGCCGCGCTGCACCGAGGCGAAGTCGAGATCGGCGGTATTGGTACCGGTGGCCATCGAAGAAGCCGCCCCACCGCCCAGTCCGATCAGCATGCCGGGGCCACCCAACTGGATTAAATGTGTCCCGGCCGGGAACTGTTCTTTAAATGAGTGCCGTGCGGAAATGTTGCCGACGCCGCCCGCGATCATGATCGGCTTGTGATAGCCGCGTATTTCGCCGTTGAATTCCTGCTCGAAGGTGCGGAAGTAGCCCGCCAGATTGGGGCGACCGAATTCATTGTTGAAGGCCGCCGCGCCGATCGGCCCTTCGATCATGATGTCGAGCGCCGAGGCAATGCGGTCGGGCTTGCCGTAGTTCGATTCCCATGGCTGGGTATAACCGGGAATTTTCAGGTCGGACACCGAAAAGCCGCCGAGGCCAGCCTTGGGCTTGGAGCCGCGACCGGTAGCGCCTTCGTCGCGAATCTCGCCGCCCGAGCCGGTGGCCGCACCGGGGAATGGCGAAATGGCGGTCGGGTGGTTGTGTGTCTCGACCTTAGCGAGAATATGGGTGGTGTCCTCGACATAGCCGTAACGCCCATCGGCCTGCGGGTAAAAGCGTTTGATCTGCGCGCCTTCGATCACCGAAGCGTTATCGGAATAGGCGACGACGGTACCCTCGGGATGCGCCTTGTGCGTTTCGCGAATCATGCCGAACAGCGAGAGCGGCTGGTCGATGCCATCCACGGTCCAGCTCGCATTGAAGATCTTGTGGCGGCAGTGCTCGGAGTTCGCCTGCGCGAACATCATCAGCTCGACGTCGGTAGGATTACGGCCAACTTTTGTGAAATTCTCGACCAGGTAGTCGATTTCGTCAGCAGAGAGCGCCAGGCCCAGTTCGCCATTCGCCTTCAGCAGTGCATCACAACCGCCAGCCTGGATATCCACCGTGGTGAGCGGTTGGGGCTCGACGTGGTGGAACAGTTGCTCGGCGGTATCGATGTTGTCGAGTACCGACTCGGTCATGCGGTCATGGAGCCGTCCTGCTACCGCCGACTTTTCGACCCCTTTGACGTGATAGGCAATGCCGCGCTCGATGCGGTGAATGGTGTCGAACCCGCAGTTGTGAGCGATGTCGGTTGCTTTGGATGCCCAGGGAGAAATGGTGCCCAGACGCGGGGTAACAAGAAACAAGGTGCCGGGCGGCTCTGCCGGCAGATTTTCGGGAATGCCGAGCAGATTCTTGAGCCGTGCCAGTTCGTCCTCATCCAGCGCGTTGTCCGTTTCAACGAAATACCAGTGCTCAGCTGCCAGGGAGGGAGCGATCTGCGTCTGTAGCCGGGCAAGGCGGGAGGCTGAAAAAGCAGCGGTGCCGCGCAGCTTGAGGATATTGGCCATGTCGGGTTCGGGATCGATAAAACGGGAGCAAATGTGGGGTGCGACGCAACCAAAATTATACGCGTGGCTTGATTCTCCATCGGAGGGTTCATAATCATCGGTATCTGCTTATGGAGTCACCCATGTCCGCACACACTTACGACGTCACCGTCGGCGATTTCGACGAGAAGGTGCTTGCTGCCTCGCAGACCGTACCGGTTATCGTTGATTTCTGGGCGCCCTGGTGTCAGCCCTGCCGCATCCTCAAGCCCATTCTCGAAAAACTGGCTGCCGAATATGGCGGCAAGTTCATTCTCGCCAAGGTCAATTCTGATGAAAACCAGGAACTGTCGCAGCGCTACGGCGTGCGCGGCATTCCGGCGGTCAAGGCCTTTGTCGGCGGCCAACTGGTCGATGAATTCACCGGCGCTCTGCCTGAGCCGCAGATTCGCGAATTCCTCGAACGCCTGATCCCCTCGCCCGCCGAACCGCTGCGGCAGGCGGCACTGGCGGCCTACGCCAGCGGCGATCTCGAGACTGCCCGCAAGACCATGGCCGACGCCATCAACCTCGACCCCAAGAATGACGCTGCCTACCTCGACTTCGTCGAGATGAGTCTCGCCGCCAATGCGCTGGATGAGGCACGCGAACTGCTGGATGTCATCGCCGACAAAGCGCACGATCGCAATCGTGTTGCCTCCCTGCAAGCCCAACTGCAACTGGCCCAGGCCGGCAGCGGCGCCGATATGCCAACCCTGCAGTCGCAGGTTGCCGCTAATCCTGCTGATCTGGATGCCCGCCTGCAACTGGCCAACGCACTGGCGCTGCAACAGGACTATCGCAGTGCCTTCGAACAACTCATCGAAATTGTCCGCCGCGACCGCAAATGGAATGAAGAAGCCGGCCGCAAGACCATGCTCACCTTGTTCAACCTGCTCGCCGCCCAGCCGCAGCACGACGACCTGGTGCGCGAATTCCGCATCCTGCTTTCCAGAACGCTGAACTGAGCGCGGTGGAAATTCAAGTCAGCGAATCCGCCGGCGTCCGCTATCTGCACTTCAGTTCCAACTGGGTGCAAGGCGCCATGCGTGTGGCACGCCCGTGGGCGCTCGAACTCGAGTACACACGAGAGATGATGGCGGCGCTGCTCTTGCGCCCCGACAACGATTGGCCCCGCTCGGCGCTCCTGATCGGTCTGGGTGCCGCGTCGCTGACCAAGTTTCTCCATCGCCACCGGCCAGCAGCGAAGCTGACCGTAGTGGAAATCGAACCCACCGTCGTCGCGGCGGCACGCCAGCATTTCAAACTGCCGGAGGAGGACGAACGCCTCAATATCGTCATCGGCGACGGTGCCGAGTTCGTCGCCGCCAGCCAGCGGCGTTTCGATCTCATCCTCGTCGATGGCTTCGACGAAGATGCCCGCACCGGCATGCTCGACACCCTGCCCTTCTACCTCAACTGCATGGCACGCCTTACGCCCTCCGGTCTTATGGTCGCCAACCTGCTGTCGAAACGGCGTGGCGTGCGCGCTGCGATGGAGCGCATCAGCGAAGCCTTCGACGGCCGCGCGCTATCGTTTCCCTCCTGCGATAGCGGCAATGTCGTTGCCTTCGCCGCTGCGGGCAGCCCGGTGCGCCAGAGCATCGGCGAACTCAAGACCATCGCCAGAAACCTGAAGAACGACACCGGCCTCAACCTCCTGCCCACCCTCACCCGCCTTGAAGGCTCGCGCCATTGCCCCGGTGGCAAGATCAGGTTTTAAGCCCCCCACGGGAGCCAAAGCCATAATGCCTGACTCATGAGAAGCGCACCGAACGCGCCCACAACGGCGCTGGCTTGAAACAGTCGGTCGCTAACGCTCAGAATACTTGCGGTCAGCAGCACGATGGCGATCTGAAAAGCACTCCCGGCGTAGGTGAACCATGGACTGCGTTCCTTTGCTTCGGCGCGCTCGGCGTCCAGCGCACGCGCTTTGGCCATGAGTTCCTTTTTTCCTTCACCCGTTGCCGGGTCGCTATCGTAACTGGCAGCTTTCGCCGCGTATTTTTCCGCAATGATTTGGTTTCCGGCATCGGCCGCTTGTACCGAGGCAATTTCATAGGCGGTCTGCTTGATGCTCTTTGCCTGAAAGAATGCCCAAGCATTGCTTGCCGTGATGGTGTTGTTGAGGATCTTGCTACTGTTGCCACCGCCGATCATGGTATTGATTGCCAGTAAAGCGGCTAATACGGTAATTACCCAACCTGCTTTATCCTTGATCCTCGCCTCACGTTCTGAACGTGACAAGGGCTTTGCACTATCAGTCATCCTTCATTCTCCATTGCGTTAAATTGTCGTTAGGGGAGCACGGCAGTTCATAGAAACTGACCCTTAACATATGCTTAAGGGGCGATAAAATCCGCGTCACGCTATATCTAGCCACCCACCTTCAAGGAAAGATCG